>JBNKGN010000317.1:0-4203 GCA_050289845.1 Crocinitomicaceae bacterium
AACAGGTTCTGGGATTGGAAATGATAACGGACCCGGAACAGGACCTGGAACTACTGGTGGCGGAAGTGGATCGCGTTCTTTAATGGCAACTGTAAATGCGAATGACATCCAATACAATTATGATGTAAAATTTGTATTCAACGTAACAATTAATGCCGATGGCTATGTGGTATATGTTGAAAACATAAAATCGCTTACCACAACAACGGACGAAATTATCATTCGTAAAGTAATGGATTTGGTCAAAAAGCAAGTGCGTTATTCTAAATCACCTGGTGCATCCGTTCAAACCATGCGCTATACGGTGAATTTCAAAGCCACCTGATTCATGGAAGCCCTCGATTGGCTCTTTCAGCAATTTCCTTCGTATCAATTAATGGGCTCAAAAGCCTACAAACCTACGTTGGAAAACACGGAGAAAATTCTCGCATCTTTAGGGAATCCTGAACAATCACTCCATTTTATACACGTCGCTGGAAGTAATGGCAAGGGATCAACCTGTGCGTATTTGGCTTCAATACTGAAAGAATCTGGCTTAAAAGTCGGTTTGTTTACTTCGCCACATATAGCACATTTTTCGGAACGGATACGTATCAATGGAACACCTATTTCAGACGAGGAGATTGCTTCCTTCGTTGCGAAAATCAGACGCACACCGTACACTTTCTCGCCCTCCTTTTTTGAGATCACATTTGGTATGGCTTTGGAGCACTTCAAACAGAACGCATGCGACATTTGTATCATTGAAACGGGACTGGGGGGAAGATTGGATGCCACCAATGTGATCATGCCCGAATTATGCGCGATTACCAGTATCAGTTTGGAGCACACCGCCATGCTAGGTAATACCCTTGAAGATATTGCAAAAGAAAAGGCAGGCATTATCAAATCGAAGGTGCCTGTAGTCGTTGGAAAAGGATGCTCGGCGGTCGCGGAAGTATTTGAACAGGTAGCAGCAGCACATTCAGCTCCTCTGCACGCTCCTATCACTATGCCGCAAGAATATGCGTCGTATTTCAGCGCTTCATATCAAATGGAGAACTTTGAGACGGTATTGGCATGTCTCCGTGCATTTGCTCCAGAGATTCCTTCCGAAACAATTCACGCTGGATTAAAAAACATTCACGCCAACACTGGATTTTACGGACGACTGCAATTAATTTCTGAAAAACCGAAAATTTACTACGATGTTTCGCACAATGCCGATGGAATGACAGCCACATTTGAAGCATTAAAAAACAATGTCACGGGAGAATTGCATGTAATTTATGGTTCAAGCAATGACAAAGACATCGAATTGATAAAAAAAAGTTTTCCATCGAATATTCATTTTTACGGCACCGAATTTCGCAATGAACGCACGATGAGGTTGGAGCAACTCCGCGCAAATTTTCACGAAAATGCTTTTAAATCAACGTCTTATTTCGATGCTGCCCCTAAAGCAATGAAAGCCGCACAGGACAACGCCTCGACCGAAGACACCATCCTTGTAATTGGTAGTTTTTTCCTGTTGAGCGATTTTTTTTAATTTTTTTCTTTTTTCGCTTGTCATTATAAAAAACACGTGTATATTTGCACACCGAATCTGATAAACGAATCAGGTTTTAGATTGAAAAACGGGGGATTAGCTCAGTTGGTTTAGAGCACCTGCCTTACAAGCAGGGGGTCGCTGGTTCGAATCCAGCATTCCCCACAACAAAAAGCTTCATCGAAAGATGAGGCTTTTTTTATGCCCAAAAATTTGAAATCTATTTTTACCTTTAATAGAAATCGTTCAATGGATCATTTTTGTTGTCGAAGCCATTTCTTTACAAACAAAAGCGGATTGTTGAACCGAAAAAGGAAATGACCATATACCTATGAAGGAATCTCATATAGCGTTGCAGCAAGAACTCATTCGGGCAACCGCACCTTATTTTGAAGAAACCCTGAATTACGAGAGATTATCCATCGCGACGGAAGCCTACAACGCGCTTATGAAACGTATTTGTTCGCAGGAACTAGACGATGAGGTGGGACGCAATAATATCGAAGGAGAAAATGGAATCTCTCTGGGCACGTATTGGGCCGCTCTTTGTTTGGGGGATATCTTGCGAACACGCCAATTCCTTCGTGGGATTCAAGCAGCAATAGAAGATAAAATCCACCCTAAAAAACCGTTAAACATATTGTATGCTGGCTCAGGACCGTTTGCCACGCTCCTACTGCCTATTATGCTGCGACGTTTGGAACATCCGATCCACTATACCTTACTCGAGATTAATCCCGTAAGTTTTGAATTGGTGCAAAAAGTGATTGCAACCTTGCAACTGGACACCACAAATATCCATTTTGTCAACGACGACGCCACAAGCTATCAAATCAATACCGAAAATCCCCCTGATATTATTATCAGTGAGACCATGCAAAACGCCCTGGCGAAAGAACAACAAGTACCCATATATTTGAATTTGATGCGTCAGGTGAGTCATGATGCCGTTTTTATTCCTGAGAAAATTGCCTTGCATGTAGGATTTAAAAAAGCGGGAGTTCCGATAGGTAATCTGTCCTCAAGCAATTACCATAAAGAAGTCACCGTATTTGAAGTAAGCAAAGAAGCACTTTTCCCGACGGAAGCATCTTCTACCAGGAAACCGAACGAAGGAGCATTCAAAAAGAAACGAAAGATCATTGCTTTGGACGATTGGCATGAATTCGATCATGTCGCGTTGATGACAGAAATTCAAGTCTACAAAAATGAAAAAATTGGTCTCGGAGAAAGTGGTTTAACGATGCCTATTTATCTTCAAGACGTTCCTGTAGACTTCAGTGGTTCCCTTCAGTTTGAGTCACAATACACCATTTCCTCAGAACCGAAATTGGAGTATACATTGCGATTTTCTTCATAGATTTCTCTCCCAAACGATCCGTGCAATCAATAAGCAGCGTACCATGGTAGTATCGCGCTACAGGTTTACGCAATGTTATTTTTTCGGTTTGGAAAACATTTCTTTATTGTATGCCTTTGAGTTTCCTTTCGGAATGGTTAGTGCGCTCCAATCTTTACTTGCCATTTTACCGATAAAGACAATTTGTCCAATGTGATACGGATAGTGTGCTAACTGCCTATTTATGGCTTCTGTTATCGAATGTCCTTCGTTTCGAATGTACACTACTTTTGAATCGAGATCTTCCTCGGAAATAGTTTCAAGAGCGGCAAAAAAACAATCCCACCCTTCATTCCATTTCTGCAACAATTCCTCTTTGGTTTTGATATCCGATTCAAATTCCTCGTCTCGCTTCCGCCATTCTTTTTCTCCGTCTGATGTCAGGAAATTGGTCCATCTTGACATCATATTCCCCCAAAGATGCTTCACTATTACTGCGACACTGTTGGATTCATCGTTGAACTGCCAAAACAAATCTGCCTCCTCCATTTGGTCGAATGTCTTTTCTCCAATGGATTTATAATGTTTGAATTGGGCTTTAACACTTTCTAAATATCCTTTCGTCATACGTATTCAGATTCCTTTCGTTTTCGCACAATATACTTTCAATGAATGAAAATACAAAAAAGCAGCACTCGTGCGGGAACAATTGCTGTATTGCTCTTTCCTACTGTTTTTATTTTCTCGATGTTGAGCACTCATTTTCTGAATGCTTGGTTGTGTTTATCTCTTAATAGTGCATCATGATTTACAACATTAAAGTCCTATTTTCGTTATCCATAAAAATGAAATTGGAATGAAATACGTACTACTCATCGCAATATTGATAATTTCCATTTCCTGTAGAAAGAAAAGCGTGAACTGCGATCTTGAATGTGGTTCTCAATCGGAAGAGCTTCTTTTCCAAACGGGATTCAAGAATACCGTCTTAACGAATGGCGAGTACAACAATGTTGAATTTTCAGGTACGGATCCGAATTTCACGGAGAAAAGTAATTGGACTAATTTTATTGAGCATTTAAAAATCGGGTTCGTTGAAATTGGATATGAAGATGGCAACGACAGTCAACGAAAAGCTAGCATAGTTGAAGATCCAGACAGTGTTGGCAATGATGTCCTCAAGTTTCAAATTTTTGAGCCGCATATAAAGGAGGGATCGAATCACAAAGGTCGCGTGCAACTCAGCGTGCATGACAATCAGTGTATGAAAGAGATTCACCAAACAGTGAAATTGAAATTGCATGAAGATCTCGAATACTTTGAGCAAAGATCGGAT
>JBNKGN010000318.1:0-4200 GCA_050289845.1 Crocinitomicaceae bacterium
CAATACTACCAGCAATTGCACACCGTGTTGGAGCAGTGAGTCACGTACGATATCTAAATCGCGTACCTGTGCATCAATCGTCTTTTTGCCAACGAAATCCATGCCGTAGTGGGCTTTGATGTAGTTAAGTTCGTACATATAGCCTTCCTTTCCTATGATGACATTTTGCACATTCACTTTTTCAAATAAGCTATAATCCATTTGATTGTGCAGTCGAATCAACAAAGGTTGGAAACCCGTATGTGCTTTTAGGGCAATTTCTGTTGAGTCCTGGTAGGTGCCTTCGTTCCAATTTTCCCATGTCAAGGAAGGTGTTTTCACTTCTTCGAAAGCGCCATGTAAGGGCGGCACATTGATCAAACGAAAACGATGTTGAAGCATTGGCAAGAATAGCAGTGCTAGAATTCCCAGGTAGATTCCCCATTTGGCGCTATGACTGAAATTTTTTCGGCTCAAAATCGATAATAGATAAATGGGTTAAATCCTTCCGCGATGATGGTGGCCACGCTCCATAAAAACAAAAATCCGCACGCAACTGCATAACCTGCGGCTCTGGTAAACTGAAGGGAAGAGGAATCCGTAAGCCAACGTTGCATTTTTTGTACAGGCTTTAGAAGACCACCGAAGGAGAAAAACGCGGCAATCCAAAAGATGATCCAAAATTGCTTCTGAACGTCGGGCAACAACCAACTATCTCCAGAGAAAAGTGCGCCTAAATACTTCACCGCGATGCTCAAATCGTCGATGGCAAAAAACACCCAACCGATCAGCACAAATACGAAAGTCAGCAGGACTGAAGGAAGTGTTCCCATGCGATCCAACCATCGTTTCAAAAACAATCGATCCAGAATTAAAAAGGCTCCATGATAGGCACCCCAAAGCACAAAATTCCACGAAGCTCCATGCCACAAGCCTGAAATCAGAAAGACGATCCACAGATTAAAATACAGCCGAAATTTCGAGGTAACACGATTTCCCCCCAGAGGAATGTAGAGATAATCTCGCATGAAATTCCCCAGGGTGATGTGCCATTTGCGCCAAAAATCGGTAATACTTCGAGCGGTATAGGGTTGGTTGAAGTTTTCAGGAAATTTAAAGCCCATCATACGCCCCAGACCAATCGCCATGTCAGAATATCCCGAGAAATCGAAGTAAATCTGAAAGGCAAAAGCAATAATCCCAATCCAGGCCATCGACGTAGACAGGTGTTCGGGCGGTACTTGCATGATAAAATGCACGCGCAATCCCAGGGCGTTGGCGATCAATACTTTTTTCGCCAAACCGATGCAAAAGCGGTAAAACCCATACAGGCGATCATCAATCGTTTCTTTGCGGTTTACAATCTGCGCGGCAATTTCGTTGTAGCGAACAATCGGTCCCGCAATCATTTGTGGAAACGAGAAAATATACAAGAGGTAATGATGGACGTATTTTAAGGGATCGGCGGTTTTTCGGTAGACATCGATCGCGTAGGTTAAGGTTTGAAAAGTATAGAAGGAAATCCCGACAGGCAAGGCTATTTCGGTCCAGGAGACGCTTGAATAACCAGCACTTTCCAGCAAGCCATTTAGATTGTCTATAAAGAAATTCGCATATTTGAAATAAGCGAGCAGTCCGAGATTTAGTAGCAATGAGGCTACTAGAAACGCCTTTCGTTTGCGCTGTTCAGATGTTTGATGCATCCACCGGACCAGAAAAAAATCAACAATGGTTGAAGCCAACAACAAATACACGAAAACGGGGGCTCCCCAGGCGTAAAAGAGAATACTACTTAGTAAAATCCAGGCATTTTTTAGTCGCGCAGGAAGAATAAGAAGTACGCCGAGAAATACGGGAAGAAAATAGAGTAAAAATGTTGCGCTACTAAATACCATCTACTCCGAGAGTACCGTCGTACTGGGTTATTCGAATTCGATCAGTACCGAACCTTTGTCGACAACATCGTCTGTTCCAACATTGATCGCCTTCACAATTCCAATTCCTTCGGCTTTGAGCACATTTTCCATTTTCATGGCTTCGAGCGAAAGAATCTCATCACCAACATTGAGTTCATCTCCAATAGATACCGCTACGTTGACAATTCGTCCAGGCATTGGTGCTTGAAGTTCTTTCAGTTTTTTGATTTTCGGCGTGTCGAGTCCCATGGCAGCAATTAATTCGTCCAAAGAGCCTTTTTTCTTGATCTCAAAAACACGGTGATTGATTTTCAATTTGAGTCGGTTACTCTCAGTTGCTTCTTCCAGGATTTCTCCAAAAAAAGAATTGCCACCATATTCAAGTGTGAAATATTTTTCGTTATCCCAACGCACTACGGCGCCCTCTGCTCCAGAAATCTCTTTACCGTCTATTGACCAATTGCGATTTGCCATTTATCAAGTATTTAGTACAAAAATAATAGAATAGCCGTCCGATGCTGTATTAATTGTGTGTGAATCCAAATTTATTACAGAGATTTGTCATGTACAAAAAGATCGTAAGAATGAAGAAAATAGTTTGGTTGTTTGCCGTTGTGCTATTGTTTGCATGTGGGACAAAAAAGAATTCGGATGGTTCCAACGGGGACACAGAAGGAGTTGTTGGCGTTGAAACAGGTGGCGATGGTGCTGTCTTGATTGAAGATACGTATATTGATCCACAGCGACCTGTGTATCAAGCGACAGAAACCATTCTCACGGATTTGATTCACACAAAATTGGAAGTAGATTTCATTTGGGAAAAATCGCAAATGAACGGTGTTGCGACCATCACAGCAAAACCACACTTTTACGCTTCCAACACTTTGATTTTGGACGCAAAAGGAATGGAAATCAACAGTGTAAAATTAAACGACAAAGACCTCGTATTCGACTACCAAGACGACGTATTGACAATTACATTGGACAAAGAATACACGCGTCAGGAGCAATACACAGTTGTGATCGATTACCTTGCCAAGCCAGACGAAAGAACGCTTGGAGGAAGTGCAGCGATCACTTCAGATAAAGGATTGTATTTTATCAACCCTAAGGGAGAAGATCTGGATAAAATGCCGCAAATATGGACGCAAGGAGAAACAGAATCAAGCTCTGTTTGGTTTCCAACTGTAGATCAACCGAATGCGAAAACGACGCAAGAGATTTTTATTAAAGTCGACGACAAATACGCGACACTTTCTAACGGGAAATTGATTTCTAGTAAGAAAGTACAGGACGGAATGCGCATCGATCACTGGAAGCAGGAGTTGCCCCACGCACCGTATTTATTTATGATGGGAATCGGCGAGTTTAAAGTGGTGAAGGACAGCTACACTCGAAAAGACGGATCTAAAATGGAGGTAAATTATTACGTGGAACCAGAATGGGAAGCTTCGGCACGTTCGATTTTTGGAGAAACACCGCAAATGATCGCTTTCTTCTCGGAGCGTCTGGGCGTGGAATATGCCTGGGATAAATACCACCAAATTGTCGTGCGCGATTATGTTTCTGGTGCAATGGAAAATACAGGAGCCGTTATTTTCGGTGACTACGTATACCGCAACGAGCGTGAATTGTTGGATGGAAACGATCAATCGACCATCGCTCATGAGTTGTTCCATCATTGGTTTGGTGACCTGGTTACGTGTGAATCGTGGTCGAATTTGCCATTGAACGAGTCCTTTGCAAATTATTCACAGTATTTGTGGGACGAGCACCGTTACGGATTGGACGAAGCAGATTACAATGCGGAAATCGAAGCGAACGGGTATTATCAATCAGCCGGAATTCAAGGTTACCACGATTTGATTTGGTTCGATTATGGCGACAAAGAAGAAATGTTTGATGGACACTCGTACAACAAAGGAGGGCGGATTCTTCACATGTTGCGCAACTATTTAGGAGATGAGGCCTTTTTCACAGGAATTCAGCATTATTTGACGACGAACAAATTCAAAGCAGCCGAGTTTCATCAATTGCGCCTTTCTTTCGAAGAAGTTTCTGGAGAAGATTTGAATTGGTTCTTCGATCAGTGGTTCTTGGGGTCTGGACATCCTAATTTGGAATCCTATCCGTGGGCAGATGAAGAAAATCAACAATTGGTGATTCAGGCGTATCAAAAACAAAATCTGGACATTGCACCGTTGTACAAATTGCCGTTCGAAATTGCGATTTTCGATGACGAAGGAAAACACATTCACGAAGTAGAAATCGATGCGTTAGAAGAAGAGTTCAAACTTCCGTTCAA
>JBNKGN010000319.1:0-4175 GCA_050289845.1 Crocinitomicaceae bacterium
AATCATTGAAAGTCAACCCTTCTTCTTTGCTTTTGTCGTAAATCTTATTGGTGATCGTTTTACCTTCTTCGTTATCTGTCAGATTGCGAATCACGTGAATTTTCTGTCCAGCAGAATTATCCGTCCAAACATTCTTTTGAATTTGATCCTGGTTTCGGGCAATAACACTGTTTGCCGCTTCCACAATGTTTTTCGTGCTGCGGTAATTTTGCTCGAGTTTGAACAACTTAAAATCGGGGTAATCCGACTTAAAATTCAATATATTTTGAATGTTCGCTCCACGGAACGAATAAATACTCTGTGCATCATCTCCTACCACGCAAATATTCTCGTAGACCGCCGCCAATTTTTTAACAATCAGATATTGCGCATAATTGGTGTCTTGATACTCGTCTACCAGGATGTAGCGAAACTTGTGCTGATAATGCGTTAATACATCAGGAAAATCGCGTAAGAGAACGTTTGTGTTGTAAAGCAAATCGTCAAAATCCATGGCTCCAGCATTGAAGCAGCGCTGAACATATGCTTTGTAAATTCGCCCCATTTCAGGACGTTTGGCTTGTTTGTCCTCGGCTTGAATATCGGCATTTTGAATGTAGGCATCCGCCGAAATCAAATTGTTTTTCGCAGAGGAGATTCTTCCCAGAACATTTCCAGGCTTGTATGCTTTGTCGTCGAGATTAAACCCTTTGATGATTTCTTTGAGAAGACTTTTGGAGTCTTGCGTGTCGTAAATTGTAAAGTTGCTAGGATATCCCAGACGATCGGCGTTGTAACGGAGAATTTTTGAAAAAACGGAGTGAAATGTCCCCATAGTGATATTGCGGGCTTCGCTTCCGCCAACAATATTGCCAATGCGTTCGGTCATCTCACGAGCTGCTTTATTGGTAAAAGTCAAAGCCATAATATTAAAAGGATCAACCCCTTGTTCCATCATATACGCAATGCGAAACGTAAGAACACGTGTTTTTCCCGATCCCGCGCCTGCAATCACCATCGTCGGTCCCTCAATATTTTTGACGGCTTCGATTTGACTGCTATTTAGTTCATCCAAGTAATTCATTCCGATTTTTTTGCTGGCAAACTGAGGTTGAGATGCCTACTTCAACAAAGTTAGAAATAAACAATTAGTGTGACATTCGTGTCGTCGATTCTTTTGAACGAATCGATGCGAATTATGGTCGCTTTCGGGAATAATTGCTCAAATAATAGGAAGTCTTTCGGTTGAAACCATCTCCGAAAACCGATTAAATGTCATGGTCTGCGAAACGATTTCGGATCACTAGTTTGCAAGGAGGTGAACAGATCACCGTTTCTTGGGCACGTAAACTTTTACGTCGTTGTCATACGCTTTCCAATGAAACCAATGTTTCCATCCGATAGAAAATATCCCCGCTAAAGGAACAGCAGGAGTGAAACTGAACGACAATTGATTCTGATTCGTAAAGGCATAATCGTATTCTATTTCAAAAGCATACGGAATAAATTTCCATTGCAAATCTCCCAATCGTTTGGAATAAGTTTCATTGAAATACCCAGATGGTTCGTAGTCATCTCCAAAACGTCTCCAGGAATCTCTTACAAGTAATGTCGGACCGATTCCAAAGTAAACGCGGTGTTTTTCTGTTTTCATTAAAGCTACCCGTGGACCAATATGCGTGAGGACTGCTAATCCATTCGAGCAATCTGTAAAAACGCCCTGAATAATTTTAACAGAAAACAAATCTTCGTAGAAATACTTCTCATACCCCACAAATGCCCCCATATTAACAACAAAGCGCGCATTCTTATCCAGTTTGTTCGGTTGTAATGCAGCCGTTCGATCACCGAAAGGATGAATGGTGAGCCCGAAGTACTTGACGGTTACGGTTTCTTGACCAAAGGAAGTCAATCCCCACAAAAATAACAGGGAGAGCAGTGTTTTCATCGTATGCGGAAAATGGGTTTCAGCAGAACGACAAAACCGCTAAGTAGAAGGCGCAAGGTGGTGTGCAACCATTTTTTCGAACGGTGTTTCGCGACGAAGCTGGGAGAATTAGCATAGTACCAGGAAATGAATGATCGACCTGCACCAAATTTTTGGAGAAATCGATCCCGGAATTGGCGCAATATAAGAACTTGCGGTGCATCGTAGGAGCCATACGCCATCGTAGCAATATAACAGCCAGAATCACTGCCACCCGAATCGCTCCCACCCGAATTACTTCCCGAAGCATTCTTTGCAGCATTGGCAATTGCCAACACCAAGATTAGCACTAGTATGACAATCAATCCAAGGACAATCAATAATACCGTTAAAGCAGTTCCGGCAACGCCCTCTGTTTCTTTGCCATACATTTCTGTTTTGACAACTTCATCTTCATCGAATTGCACAGACGCTCCATTGGAAATCCCTTCCGTTTGATCCGTCATAAATACGTGCAGATCATTCATCTCTTCTTCAGAAATTTCATCTTCTTGCTCCTTCGCCTGGTACGCTTCAGGATTCGGAACAGCAGTTAAGGTTCCTGATAGCGTTTCGTTCTCAATAGTTGGATTATTCAACAAGTAAACACTGTCATTTTTGTGTACAACAACGTCATAACGATCAATATTATCCGATACGCGTTTCTTTTTGAAGACTTCTGTCTTCGAGAAGGTGATTTTGCGATAAGGGGTGCATGAACTTACTAGAAAGAATAAGAGTAATGCGGAAGCGATAACGGATCTGGACATAGGTTAGATTTAACTAGGTTAAGGGTAAATCTAGTGAATTTAATGCGAAATTAACAGGTGTGAAGAAAACCTCATTTCTTATCCTGCCACCAGATTCCTTTTCTTCCAATAAATACGTAACTTTGTCAGCTGAAAAGAAATTTAATACGCGAAGAATGAACCACGGAATTAAACCAGGAGTTGCTACTGGAGACGATGTACAGAAGATATTTGCCTACGCAAAGCAGAAAGGTTTTGCCTTGCCAGCAGTGAACGTTACAAACACAAGTACTGTCAATGCAGTAATGGAAGCTGCTTCGATGATGAATGCGCCTGTGATTATTCAATTTTCTAACGGAGGAGCACAATTCTTTGCTGGAAAAGGACTGATTAACGACAACTACGAAGCAAGTATTGCTGGGGCGATCTCTGGAGCGAAACATGTTCATGCTTTGGCCGAGTTATACGGTGCAACAGTGATTCTTCATACAGATCACGCTGCACGTAATTTATTGCCTTGGATTGATGGTTTGTTGGAGGCTAGCGAACAATTCTATAAAGAAACAGGGAAATCACTGTACAGTTCACACATGATTGATCTTTCCGAAGAGCCAATCGAAGAAAATATTGCAACGTGTAAGACTTATTTAGAGCGCATGTCCAAAATCGGAATGACGCTTGAGATTGAATTGGGAATTACTGGTGGGGAAGAGGATGGTGTAGATAACTCCGATGTTGATTCGTCTAAATTATACACGCAACCCGAAGAAGTGGCTTACGCTTACGAAGAGTTAAGTAAAATTTCCAATCGTTTTACGATCGCCGCTTCCTTTGGAAATGTACATGGCGTATACAAACCAGGAAATGTGGTCTTAACACCGAAAATTTTGATGAATTCACAGGAATTTATCCAAACGAAATTCAACACGTCTGAGAATCCCGTAGATTTCGTTTTTCATGGTGGATCTGGATCAACTCTAGAGGAAATTCGAGAAGCTATTGGTTATGGTGTTATTAAAATGAACATTGACACGGACCTACAGTTCGCTTTTACTGAAGGAACGCGTGATTACATCACGAAGTACATTGATTATTTGAAAACGCAAATCGGAAATCCACAAGGAGACGATCAGCCGAACAAAAAATATTACGATCCTCGCAAATGGATGCGTGAAGGAGAGTTGACTTTCATAAAACGATTGGAGCGTTCGTTCCAGGACTTGAATAATGTGAATACGCTCGCTGAATAGAAATTAATTTTTGAAATTATAATTACATAATTTCAAGTGTATCATTCCAAATTAAAGTAAAAAAATGGGTTGGTTTAAAAGAGAGAAAGAAGGGACTACAACGTCGACACGTGAAAAACGAGAGACGCCCGAAGGTCTTTGGGAAAAATGTTCCAATTGTAAGACAATCTTTTCGAAAGATGACCTCGAGAAAAATGCCTACGTCTGTGATCGTTGTAACCATCATGAACG
>JBNKGN010000320.1:0-4152 GCA_050289845.1 Crocinitomicaceae bacterium
GCTACCGTTCGCAAGTGTTCGATGTCCATGTAGCCCTTTTCCGAAATAAGTCTACGTTTTTTAAAAAAGGAATCACTCGTGGATAGATGGTGCATCGCTTCGACACAAGCACCGTGTTGTCCACTCAGATAGTAGGAAGCAGCAATTGCACCGCCTGAAACACCTACAAATCCATCAAAAGGTTGGTAGTCATGCTGCATGAAACTGTCCAAAATCCCAGCAGTAAATGCCGTGCGAAATCCACCTCCCTGAACAATTAGTATTTTGCGCATATTGATCATTCGAAAATAAGGAAATT
This sequence comes from Crocinitomicaceae bacterium, assembly GCA_050289845.1. Taxonomy (GTDB): domain Bacteria; phylum Bacteroidota; class Bacteroidia; order Flavobacteriales_D; family Crocinitomicaceae; genus UBA4466. Next base: position 299 of record JBNKGN010000320.1, read on the forward strand.
TGTTTTGAAGTAGAAGAATTATTTTTGTGACATGGATTTTCCCAAATGGAACGCAGCATTGTTAATTGATTTTCACACACATCGTGCGAAACATCAAGATCGTGAAGACATTTTCGAAGTACTTTCTGTCGACCGTCCGTTGGATCAACAATGGTTCACACTTGAGCGACATCCCTGGAATATTTCATCAGAATGGAGCGCTGCCGAGAAACAGGAAATAATTACTCATATCCGTCATCCCAAATGCCTCGCTTTAGGCGAAATTGGTCTGGACAAACAACGTGGGATCGCTTTGGAAGAACAAATTTCTGTGTTGCGTTCATTGCTTGCAATCGCAAATCAAGAACGCGTTTCAGTGGTGATTCATTGCGTAAAAAGTTTTGGTGAAATCATACAATTGAAAAAAGAGTTTCCGCAAATTCCCAATTGGGCGATTCATGGATTTAACAAGAAACCAGAACTCGCGAAACAACTCATTCAACAGGGGTTTTATCTTTCGTTGAATGTGGCGAGACTGCGCCAGCCCGAAGCACTGTTAGCGGAAATTCCAAGGAACCGTTTGTTTCTCGAAACGGATGATAGTTCCGATTTAATTGAAGAAAACTATATTCGCACTGGAAAAATAATGAAAGTAGCAATTGAGGATCTCAAATGGCAGATTGCTCAAAATGCAAAAGAATTTTACAGATGAGTAATTGGTTAGAACGCACGGAACTTTTGGTTGGTCAAGCAGCAATGCAAAAATTGGCGAAGGCGCATGTCTTGGTTGTAGGATTAGGAGGTGTGGGAAGTTATGCCGCTGAAACGTTGGTGAGAGCCGGGCTTGGTCGTATCACTATTATTGACGGAGATGATGTGGATCCGACCAACAAAAATCGGCAATTGCAAGCGCTGAACTCAACTGTCGGTAAACAAAAAGCATTGATCCTGCGCGATCGTTTTCTTGATATCAATCCCGATTTGAACATTACAGTGCACGACGAATTCATGCAGCCTGAAGCAATGCAACAGCTTTTAACAGAGAACCGTTTCGATTTCGTAATGGACTGTATCGATAGTATCACACCGAAATTGAGTTTGATTGTGACCTTACGAAAAACCAAGTCCAAATTCATTTCTTCGATGGGTGCTGGGGGAAAACTGGATCCGACGCGCATCAAAATTGCGGACTTATTCGAAACGAAAGAATGCAAATTTGCGAAGCATCTGAAAAAACGCCTCAAGAAAGAAGGGATTCGAAACAAAGTGTTGACGGTTTATAGTGATGAGATTCAAAAAGCAGACTCCCTACAACTCACAGATGGATCGAATTTCAAAAAATCATTTTACGGGACCATTTCGTATATGCCGGCCATGTTTGGGATGACGATGGGATATGAGGTGCTTCGTCGGTTGATGAAATAATCACAAACGTTTAGGCGGTTCGCTATTGGGCGGTAAGGGATTCATTTTAAAATAGGTCTGAAGATTGAAATTTCGATCCTCAAATTTTTCGTTCAGGACTTTAAATTGTCGAATCCGATCGACACGAAAAGAACGGTAGGAATTCCGCAGGTAACACCAGGCAATCAAAATCCACTTTCTGTTGATGGAAATCAAGGTGTAAGGTTCTATTTTTCGAAAAGAAATGTTGGGATCATCTGCTTTTTGGTAGTTGATTTCAATAAAGTTTGAATGGGTGATCGCCACTTGAATTTCAGCGAGGGCATTGCTGGAAAAATCTTCCCAACGGGCATCAAAAACGTGTATTTTCGAACTCAAACGCTCGCTTTTCTCTTGAATCGACGAATGAAAAACGGACTTAATCTTAATCATTGCGGCATCAAAATCGCGAATAAACGAACTGTCTTGACTCCGTTTGACCAATTGTTGTGCCGTCACCAGAGCATTGGCTTCCTGCTCCGAAAACTGCACAGGTGCCACGCGGTATCCATCCATTAAGGTATATCCGCGACCTTCAATCGTGAGGATGGGAACGCCTGCTTCTTCCAATTTTCGAATGTCGCGATAAATGGTTCGAATGCTGACGTCAAATCGCTGCGACAATTCCGAAGCTGTGAGCAATCGCTTCGAGCGCAACAACGTGAGGATGGATATGAGCCGTGGTAATTGTGACATAAAACAAAGATAGCGAACCGTTCAAGATCCGCTATCTAACTTCCTGTTAGTTCATCGAATGAAGTGCAAATCGATTGCCTTCTGTGTCAAGGACGTGTGCCATGAAACCATTTTCACCGATGTCAGTTTTGGGAATGAGGATTTTTCCGCCTGCTGCTTCTACACGTGACAAAGGATCACTTAAATCGTCACCACCGTTCAGGTAGATCACAACGCCTTCTGCAGACGGTTTGAATTCTTCGTAACACATAAGTGCACCGCCGACACCACTTTGCGGTTCGTAAGGTAAAATTCCGTACTTCATCTTAGGGTCAGGCATGGGATGATCGATCACTTCTTTACCGAACATTTCCGAGTAGAATTTTTTTGCTCTTTCGAAATCTACTACTGGAATTTCAAACCAGTTAATGGCATTTCCTTTCTTTTCCATAATTACACATTTTGATTAATAATGAAGCAAAACTAAGATCGGAAAGTGACAGATGATGTCAGGGGTTGTGACGCAGAAAAAAAATGTTCATTTTTTGGTGAAATTCATTCCGTGAAGCATCGTAACTGAGTGTCCAAGGATCGTTATACTTACACTTATGATGCTCAGATTTTTCATTCTTCTCGGATTTTGCCTGATGATTGTACACGCGTATAGCCAGCAATTCGAAGATTCACTGCGACTTCAACGCGTGGAACCTTTTCGGGATTATGTGAAATGTCAAGTTGGTTTTGTGAATGGTTTGGGCGACACAACTCAAGCGGCTCAGTTTGATCACGTGGAGATTGAAGGGGCGTTTCGCGGGCAAGTTGGATGGGTTGTCTCAAAAGGAAATTTAATGGGAGTCGTTTCCTTGACAGGAAAATGGATCGTTCCTTGTGTGTATGAATTCATCGAGTTTACACGTGATTTTCCTGATGCGATTGAAGTCCGTCACGAGTATTATGGTCCTGTGGGACTTTATGATTGGAATGGAAACCTCTTGATTCCCGACAATAGTCTCAGCATTTTAAAGTACGGAGAATACTACAAAGTTACAACCGCAGAAAAGAAGACGGCGATTTATAAGAAGGATTACACCGTTTTAATTCCGCCAGTATACGATTATGTGGATGTGCCAGATTTTTACACCGATTCCATAGAGGATCCTAAAATGCTGTTTTCGGTGCGAAATGATACGGTTTACGGAATCATCAATGCGAAAATGGAAGTGGTGATGCCTTTGGAATATCAATGGATTGCTCCAAAATATTGTGTAACGGACGGCGATACGATCTTATTTTATCTGACTTCCCGAAGAGAAGGGTATACGTCTTTCTACGGCTTACTCAATGGAGATGGTGACGTCCTACTTGAAACAGATCTGAAAGAGATTCAATCGATCAAGTTTAACTATCTCTATGCACGGTCACTGGTAAATAGCCCCCTCTTTTTCGTATCAAAAAACGGATATGTTCAATTGTTTAATGCCATCACCAGAAAATTGTCAAAATCGTATTTGAAAATCAACCGCAGTGGAGATTACTTTACGTTCGAACATTATCATGGTGTCAATGGAGTGTTGGATGCCGACTTCAATGAAATTTATGTTCAAGACAAATACCTCTTGTCTGCTGATGGAAATACCTATGAAGGAAGTGACCTGCGAAACATATACCAATACCATTCTGGACAAAATCAACCGATTTATTGGAATGCGCACTTTCCAGATTCGAGCAAATGGCTTTATGAAATTGACCCTGGGAAG
>JBNKGN010000321.1:0-4141 GCA_050289845.1 Crocinitomicaceae bacterium
CTGGCGTTCTCAGCACTAGCAATGCTTTGCCAATTCTCGACAACTTTTTATTTGAAATTAAGGACGGTCAATTGACGGTTTCTGCATCCGACCTGGAAACAACCATGCGTACTACCATGGAAGTGGAAGCGAAGGAGGAAGGCAAAATCGCTATTCCGGCAAAATTGCTCTTGGACGTCTTGAAAAACCTTCCAGATCAACCGTGTACCTTCCTTGTGGATATGGACAGCTTCTCTATTGAGATCGCTTACGATAACGGAAAATCAAAAATGGTTGGATACAACGGTGATGAATTCCCGCGAACGCCTGCATTGGAAAATTCCAGTTCGATTCGCGTTTCGGGAGACATTGTTTCCAGTGCGATTAACAAAACACTTTTTGCAACTGGCGTAGATGATTTGCGTCCCGTGATGAGCGGTGTTTTCTGTGAGTTTTCTCCAGAAAATATCACGTTTGTAGCTACGGATGCCCATAAATTGGTTCGCTACACGCGCACCGATTCACAGGCAGATGGAAGTTCTTCGTTCATTTTACCTAAGAAACCGTTGAACCTTTTGAAATCAAATTTGAAAGGCGACGAGGAAGTGCAATTGGATTACAACGATTCCAATGCGGTATTTACCTTTAATGATGTGGTGTTGATTTGTCGCTTGATTGACGGAAAATATCCCAACTACGAAGCGGTAATTCCAAAAGAAAATCCAAACGTTTTAACGATTGATCGTGCACAATTCTTAAGTTCGATCAAACGAGTTTCGATTTTCGCGAACAAAACGACCCACCAAATCAAATTGAAATTGGCTGGATCGGAACTGTCGTTGTCCGCAGAAGATATCGATTTCGCCAACGAAGCGAATGAGCGATTGACGTGTAACTATTCTGGCGAAGATTTGGAAATTGGGTTCAACTCCCGTTTCTTAATGGAAATGTTAAACAACCTGGAATCAACCGAAGTACGCTTAGAAATGAGCGCACCTAACAGAGCAGGTTTATTGATGCCGTCTGAATCACCTGAGCACGAAGACATTTTAATGTTGGTAATGCCTGTGATGTTAAATAGATAGACTTAAATCAAATCGTATAGGAAAACCGTTGGCAAATGTCAGCGGTTTTTTTTGTGTACGGATATCCAGTTCTAGAAACTTCGATCCAGTCTTGAGAGCAACCTCAACAAGATCAATAAGATCACGATAATTGCGCCCACCACGTATTTCACTTCAACCTTCGTCTGCTTCTTCGTTAGTTTTGTTTTATGCAATTCAAAGCGCTCCTGCAATGCTCCAAAGTCATTAATTTGTGCCAATTTATCTATCACAGCGTGGTGCAGATCAAATTTGAACGGCTCTTTTTTAGGATTAACTTTCCCAACGGCATCACAAATACCTAAGGCAGCGCTAATAATCTTTACCTTATATTCCTGAATTCTTTCGAAGGCATCCAAATTGTTTAGTATCGCGATTGTACTTCCATCCAGAATGAAATTGAAGCGTCCCGTCAGTACCACGAATCCATTACCATCGTGCAGTTCTTCTTTGAAACCCAACAAAGCTTCGTGTACTTCGACTATTTGCGGAAAAACCTCCTCAGCTATCCGTTGTTTCGTCGTTTCTGCCGCCAAGAATTCAATAGACCGCATCAAAGCACTTGAAGTTGCCACATCCTTTTCGGCAAAACTCCTTTCGTACAATTCTTTGAAAACTTGATAGTATTTCTCCTGGAAAGATTCCTTTAACGCGTCACTGTATTCATTTCTTGAGAAATTACTAAAAACCGTGATAGTCTTGTCATTCAACAACTTTGATAAATGAACATCCTTTCTAATTATTTCTTCAAATTCTTCCATTCGCTATACTACTTATTAGCCAAGAAATCATTCGGTTTTATGGCTATGATTGCGCTAAAGATAGCGAATCACTTTCAAGAATGAGTGCGGCTATTTTGGCATTGTCATTCGAATTTTGAACATGTTTTGAATCTGGCAGCAATAGGGCATACTTTAGTGACGGAAATATTTTTTTCGCGCGTTTGATCATCTTTTTCCCTGGAAAAATAATATCCTGACCTGCGGCAATCAATGTAATTGGTGTTTGAATTTTGGCTGCTTCGGTTGCTTTGATTACAGGAACAGGCGTAAAATCCATCTCGAAGTGCATAAACACCTCCGATAAGAAGTTATACGCGAACTTATCTGGCTCGGTAAATGCACTATCTAAAAAACGCTGTAGGTATTTGGTTTTTCGGGTTCTCATGTAGCGTTTCATCGGAATAAAAAATTTAAAAAGGGCTTTCAACGGGTTGCCATTCACGACATATGCGGGAGCTGATAGAAAGACTTCCTTAATATTCTTCTCCTTATGGATCAATGTTTTTAAGATCACCAAACCTCCAAACGAGAAACCTGCGAGCGTGACGTTTTTTAACCCAAGCTGATCAATCACCTCATGCATCCATTCTCCGTACGCATCGTCCTTCATACTTAATCGCGTTTCAGCACTTTTATTCGGCTGCGCCAGAACATCAACAGCATACATACAAAAATCGTCTTTCAAATCAGCATACGTTTCCAGCGCGATGGGAGCACATCCATTCGATCCATGAATAACCACAATGGGCGGTTTTGCGGCATTTCCCGATACGATGACATTGGTTTTTCCGAAACGCGTTTCGATGGTTTTGGTTTCATAAGGAATCTTTAACTCCAGTAATTTCGTATCATAAAGATGCATTATGGTTGATTTTCCTTGTTTAGATTTGAAGAACGACTGCATAAATAACTATTTTAGGACAAATTTACTAAAACCATCAATTTAGGACAAGTTTACTAATGAATAAAACCAAACAGAAAATAGCGGATACGGCCCTAGACCTCTTCAATACGCATGGTTTTCAGCAGGTAACGATACGCATGATCGCTTTAGAACTAAAGATGAGTTCCGGAAACTTAAACTATCACTTCAAAAAAAGAGAAGACATTTTGGAGGTTTTGTACTTTCAAATGGCACAAGATTTTGACGATCGGATTGAGCACCTGTCAGAAACAATGATTTCTCTGGAGCAAATTCGCAACGACATCTACAAGAGCATGGAACGGATGGTTCAATACAAATTTATTTGGACGGACTTATATAGTTTACTAAAGATCAACGACAAAATTTTCGAGCACTTCAAGACGGTGTACAACAATCGAATTGAAGGGTATTTGTTCTTGTTTCGTCGACTCAGTGAAATGGGACTGATGCGTAAAGCGACACTTCCTGAAGAATATGAAATGCTCGCCGAAAGAATGATTCAATTCGGGGACACCTGGATTTACTCTTCGGAAGTATACCGTAAAAAAAGTACGAAAGAACACATTGAACATCAAAGTAAAGCCATGCTAGCGATGCTTTACCCCTACCTAACGCTAGAAGGAGCGGCGGAGTATTCAAAGCTGCCCCAGGTTTGATTATTCTCTTACAAAGTGTGCAACACCTGACGATGTTTTTAAGAAATAACTTCCTGGCCCTAAATCGAGCACATCAATAGTGTTTCCATTTTCAAACGAGCCTAACTTTACAGTGCGCCCTGAAACATCAACGACAATGTAATCCCCCGAAGCATCCGATACCGTTAAAGTTGTGACTACTGGATTTGGATAGAGGGACATCTGTGGTGCTGTTTCTTCTTCGATCGACAGCGCATAATTGCACGTAGGACATGCTTCAAAAAAGACACCCGAATCATAAATACCATCTGCTGCATCAGCAATGGCGATGACAAGATGGTATGTCTCTCCGGGGATCAATTGATCGGTGTACACTTTCGTTAATTTCGTAAATCCATCGAATTGAATGTTTTCGGGTGGTGCGTTGACCATACTTGGATTGTCCACATAGTTTCCAGGGTTAGTCGCAGGAGAATATCCAAAAGGATTGGATACGGCTTGACATACATTGTTTGGACACACAAAATCATTATTCGGTAAGCGCGCAATATTTATAGGGTTTGTAATTCCAGGTCCCGTTAAAAATACCGCCATAGGATCATTAAAGTCTGCACCTACATACTCCGTATATTCCTCTGAACCAAAGACAAAAGGAATCATCAAAGTATCAACCGAGGGAATAAAATCGAATTCCAGAATAGCCGCATCAAGGGTTTG
>JBNKGN010000322.1:0-4128 GCA_050289845.1 Crocinitomicaceae bacterium
TTGCTAAGCGCTCCAGCGCGTCTGCCAGATTGTTCGAAACAGCACCGCTTGCGGTCACTTTTATTAATGCCAATTAATTGCAGGTTAGTTGATTGTTCGTTTTAAAAGGAATAAACAGAGGTTGTTAAATGCGATTAAAGTCCGTACTTTTTGATCCGATATCTGATGGCGCAATAATAAACCAGGAAGCCTGTTCAGTGATTTGAACGCTTCACGCGAATTGTTTCTGAGGCATAAACAATCTCCCTAAAAAATCTTCCGTACTACCCCAAACTCAAGCATAAAGGAGCGATTTTTAATGGTCACTTGCTCCACCTTGTAAAGACCTTTTTCGTCAATTCCGTATTCTGGATAGTCATATTTGTTGTTTCCAAATAGGCCTAATTCACTGAGAATATGCACGCCGTACTGACTGTTCGCTCCAAACAGTAATTGTGCTCCCAAACCAAACGAAAGATTGGAGCGATGGCGATAAAAATGGCTCGTTCCGACTGTTCCAACGAGCGAAATGGCTTTGTTGAAATGGTATCTTCCGTAAGCGCCTACATTGGTATGAAATCCGAATTGTGGAATAACATAATCGAATCCAACAATAGAAATTCCAAATCCTCCCTGTAGTCCAGCGCTCCAGTGTTCTACGAAGCGATATCCTAACTGTACTTTCAATCCCCAATAATTGTTGCTTCTATTGTTGTTCGAGTCGTTGAATTGTTCGTGGGATCCATCTTGTCTCGATACTTTCAGTTGCGTATTTTCGTAGAAATTCACCCGATTTAAAGTACTTTCGGATCGGAATTCGATTCCAGAGCCGTATTGCCCCAATGACAAAGTGGTAAGAGCTAATGCGATAAGTAAAACAATTGCTTTCATCATGTTTGGTTTAGAACTCAAAATTAGACCCTTCTCAAGGTTCTGGATAATTGAGTTCAGCAAACGCACGACTGTTAGTTGTGGTATTCGCAAATTTCATCTGCCGTGTCAAAAAAGAGGGGGGGGTATCGGTTTTTAGAGAGTTGCAGTGTACGCTTGTTTTTAAAGTTAGAAATGTATGAAGTTTCAATTTTTTTCTTGTGTATTTTTCGCTCGGGCGATAAGACGGACAGTATTTTTTGTGCTATTGGCCGTGTGTTGCAAAGGCATCTCCAGTTGTTCGCAAAAAGAGCAGGAGTCTGTCGTGCTAACGAGAGAAACAAAAAAGAAGGAGAGCACGGTTGTCGAACCGACATTGCAAGAGCGTCGATTGAAACACATTCGTCATTTGTATAAGAGCTACCCGATTGTTACACTCCCTTTTGAATATTCTTCTCACGATCATGGAAGTCCTTCAGGTTTGTTCGCGAATTTTGGCTCAGACACGTTGGTTTTTCGAGATGCAGCTCCTTGCGGAATTATTGGTGTGCTGCCCGACACTTCTCAATTTTACGCTTTTTTCTATCTCGCAGCTTTGGACAGTGAAGCGCCATCCATTATTACTTGGGATAAGCAAGGGAAACTGATCCATCAAAAAGTACTGGTCGAATTGTGTTGGCACGGTTGTGAAAGTGATTGTAATTTCTTCTTCAAAATAGACGAAAAGCATCAAATGACGGAGAAATACGCGTATTATGAATACGACTACGATTTTGACAAGGATTATTGCGCAGAAATGCCCTATGCGGCTTCGGGGTATGTCAATACATCGTATTTGAGTCCACAAGGAAAAGTGGTGCAATTGAAACGCGATACGATTTCCTTCGAAGAATTAATGGCTGAACCAATAATCCATGAACATGAATAAAAAAAACAACCCTTTCTAGTGAAATTCTGGTTTGCTCTGGTGATCCTTTTTCACATTCAATAGACTCGGGAACCGCTGTTCTTCTGTAACTTTTTGCGTACTTCTCTTGTTTGAGATACCATGATCAGGTACTGTATTTTTTTCGTAATGTTCACACAGAGTAGTTTTGCTCAGGAAAAAAGCACCATGCGTTCTTCATTCGATGTGATCGCGATGTCGAAGGTCTTAACCAAAAATCAGACGTTCAACAGCATGAATACACTGACTTCATGGAAGTTTGGACAGCCGTTGAATTATGTGGGACTCTCCTTTACAGCTTGTTTTACGCGATCGCCCTCCATTTTTGAAAAGAAACCTTTCTCTTGGGACGGGTATTTTGAATACCTGCAAATGATACCGCAAAAAATCACCCTTCCAAACGGAATCGAGGCGAAAACGAATGGTTTTAATTTTGGGTGGACGATGTTGGGAGCAGATGTAATCAAAAGCAAAAAAGTCGATTTGATCGTCTGTGGAGGATTCAACACAGGACGTATTTGGTTGCAAGGTTCCGACGCCGTACGACAAAAAAATCCTTACTTCGCCCCGATGATCACTCTCATTCCGCGTTTGGTTCTCGGTAAATTCGCCGTGCAATTACGGGGTAGTTTTGACTACGATATCACCAAAAGCTATTGGAAACGCAAAGGATTCAGAGATGCTGAATTGCAGCCTTTACCGAATTTCAAATCAACGGGATGCAACGTATCTGTGGGATTGGGCTATGTTTTTGGTTAGAAAAGATGAATTTCGATAAAGATGAAAATCGAAATTAACTTCTTTCAAGACATCTTCAGGTGCTATTGAATACGAAGATTAAAAGACCTTTGAAATAAAACAGCTGTTTCTCCCGAAATAGTCGTACCTTCTAAAAATGCAGCCGTTACGTTTTGAGAGTCCTAAGATTTATGTCCAGTTTATGGTCAGCCGAAGGTGTAAAATGAAAGTCGAAGAGGAGTTAAATCGAATGGATGTGCCTTTTCGAACGGTGGATTTAGGAGTGATCGATTTGGTGGATCCCTTGACTGAAATTCAACGCGAGCAATTAAAACAAAACCTTCTGACATCGGGCCTGGTGCTCATTGACGACAAACGCAGCATTCTCATTGAGCGGATCAAAACCACGATTGTCCAGTTAATTCATCAGGACGAAGAAATACCGAAGGTCAATTATTCCGACTATATCAGTACAGCGTTGGGCTATGATTATACGTACCTCTCCAATATCTTTTCCGAAACGAAAGGAATCACCATTCAACAATATATCATCCTTCACAAAATTGAAAAAGTAAAGGAATACTTGCTCTACGACGATCTTTCACTAACGGAAATAGCCGATCGTTTGCATTACAGCAGTACCGCACATCTTTCTGCGCAATTCAAGAAAATAACAGGACTCACACCAACATTTTACAAATCACTCAAACTGATGCGAACAAAAAATCTGGAAGACCTGTGACATCTGTAAGATTGGTGCCGAATTCTGTAACATGCGGCCTTCAAATAGCGCGTACCTTGTGGTGCATCGAGACGTCCGACGTCTTTTAAATGAAATACTATGTCAAAGGAAAAAGAAGGAAAAGCAAAGAACGGTAAAACAGCGCCAAAAATGAACTTGAAAGAAAAGCGCGCAGCCAAAGCGGCGAAAAAGAACAACAAATCAGGATCAGGAATCATTACATGAAAGACCGATCAGGTAAGTACCAAGTAGGATCCGTTGTGTTCGCGAGAGCTATCCCAGACGAAGAGTTAATTGTACGGCGATTTGCAGCAAACATCTACTATTGCACACTTGTAGACAAGTCAGATCCGAAAGATCTCATCTATTTTGAACGAGAATTGATGACACTCGAAGAAAAAAAAGCCTTGCAATAAGCCCCATTCAATTGGATGATATTCCCCAAGCAATTCCCACGGAACTTTATTTCGCGGTTGATTATTGCCAATCCGTAAAGGACGATGACGTCCTCTTAAAAAAGCAGATGTTCAAAATGACAGTGGAAGATACCGATTCTCCGCTGATCGCATTGAAAGACGGTTGCAACGATCTCATGTTTGCACCAACTTTTTTCGAAGACGATCCATTTTTAGTACGCGAAGAAGTAGCCGAAAAATTGACACGTATTAGTGCCGAACTATCTCGTCAAAACAAAGCGCTCATCATTCGGTCGGGTTGGCGTTCATACGCGCATCAACTGGCACTTTTAACGCAACGAAGTGAGGATATACAGCGGTTGCATCCTACTAAAACAGGTCCTCAAAGAAACGCTATTATTTCACATTTTATCGCGCCAGAAAAGCAATCCATGCAT
>JBNKGN010000323.1:0-4127 GCA_050289845.1 Crocinitomicaceae bacterium
GATTTCGTATGGATATATTAAAATGCTTGGAGCGAAAGGGTTGCGCGAATCTACAGAGGCCGCGATCTTGAATGCGAATTATATTGCCGCTTCCTTGAAAGGACATTACGATGTTCTGTATGCAGGTAAAAACGGAACCGTGGCTCATGAAATGATCGTTGATTGTCGTGAGTTCAAAAAAACTGCGGATGTTGAAGTGGCAGATATCGCAAAACGATTGATTGATTTTGGATTCCACGCACCGACAGTTTCTTTCCCAGTGGCCGGAACTTTGATGATTGAGCCGACAGAAAGTGAGGACAAAGACGAATTGGATCGTTTTATCGAAGCGATGATTCAAATCCGCGCAGAAATTAAGGAAATTGAAAATGGTCACGCCGACAAAGCGAACAACTTGTTGAAAAATGCACCGCATACAGCCGATTGTATTATAAATAAGAATTGGGAATACCCTTATTCTCCGCAAGAGGCAGCCTTCCCAGTGGATTATTTGAAAGAATGGAAATATTGGGTGCCTGTACGTCGTGTTGACAATGCATTTGGAGATAGAAATCTCGTATGCTCTTGTCCTAGCGTAGAAGCTTATATGGTGGAGGAGGCGTAGTTCTTCGTCACGTACTTTTAACCCTGATCATCGCTTGAATGGTCAGGGTTTTTTATTTTTGAGGAAACGACATTCGATGAAAAAGATTCTCACGGGCTTCTATTTGTGCTACTTTTCAACTGTTCTTGCACAAGAACACACTGCGCTTAATGCGTACGAACCGACAGCAGATTACGAGAACATTCATGTGCTTAAAATCACGGAAGACGATCACCAATCCAGTTACATCATTTGGGTGAAAGACAGTGTTCCAGAGCATTATCACGCCGATCATACCGAAAATATTGTCGTGATATCTGGAAAAGCGACCATGAGTCTCAATGGGGATACAATTACCATCAAAAAAGGCGATTATATCAATATTCCCGAAGGAACGAAACATGCCGTCGTAGAAGTTTTATCTCTCAAACCATTGAAAGTCCTTTCTACGCAGACACCTATCTTTGATGGGAAAGACCGCATTTTCACAAAACCGAAAGAAGATTGACAATTGTCGTTTTTTGTCTTTATCTTTTTTAACTGCGATCATTACTAGCCGATTTTACAAAGTAACGGATGATGATTCGCATCGCTGATGAAGTCTAAATGTATATACTCGTCTGTTTGCAGTGGCGTCAGAATTTGATCAACACCAAGTTTCGCATTGCTATTGTTTACCACGTTATCCCATTGATTGTAAAAGTTGTTTTGATCAATATAGTTTGAGGTGATGTTTAAATCGCCAATAACAACGGTGTTTTGCGGGAGATTTTGACGAAGCAGTGAGGTTAGAATGTTGAATCCACTTTTCGCATTGTTCTGTGTTTCATTGTGCCAATGGAGGAAATGGTATGTCGATCCATTCGCAGTTATATCCACAGCAGCAGGGGCACGCATGTAGGAAAGTCCTTGATTAAGGGTGAAATATTGTTGATTGAAATAACCGAGATTTCCGAGAACGACGCCTGGTTTAACAAGAAAGGCATAGGCTCTATTTGAAGCACTCGTGGGGTTGTTAATATTTCCAGCCATCTCAGGGAAGACGCTGTATCCATATCCAGAAAGATTTGCTCCCGGTAATTGTCCGTGATGGTCAACAGCCCCAGAACTTCCACCTGGATGTTCTTGTAAAAAGACAACGTCGATATTGCTGTTATTGGCGAACGCTGCGATAAACTCAAGTCGTTCTAGTGGCGAGGTGGTGACGCCATTACATTGTGGTATTGAGCTGCACGATCCATAGTGCATGTTCCAGGTAAGAACTCGAATAGACATAATTGTAGATTTTTAATTCGCTTCAAATAACACTTTTTTTTCGTGGGTAATTGACTGATTGCTATGAATCCAGGAATCAATGACGTAAGCACTGCTTTTGTTGTCGCAAAATTCTTTTTATTCGTGGAATTGATCTTCAGGACGTTCTGCGAAAGGGGAAGTAAATCATTATTTCTTAGTATTTTAGTTGTATGAAACGCTATCTTCTCATCACACTACTATTTTTTGCGAACTCCGCTTCGGCACAGCTGTTTTCGGATGATTTTGGTACAGCGTTTACGAGCATTAGTACCGTCAATTGGCCAACGACTTGTCGATCAGGGGCTTCTTCATTTAATACATCTGTTGGATCGTGCGCTTCTGCAGGGGATTATAGCTATTCCTTAAGTTCTTTTGGGGCTTATATCACAACGGCAGCCATCACCATTCCAGCGTCAGGATACGAGCTTACGTTTGATTATTCGTTCAATTTGGGCTTTGGCTTTCCAACGGTTGAGATCCGAACGGGAGCAACTTGCGGCACCACGGTTCAAGCAACAACAACACTCACCAATACGAGTGGTACCTGTACGTCAGAAATCATTGATCTAAGTGCATTTTCGGGTCAAACCATTTACATTCGTTTCAAATCGAATACCTCTTCGGCAACGGTGAATTGGGACAATGTGCTAGTGGATTTATCGAGTGGAGGAGGTGGCGGAGGCTGTCTCTTGTCCGACGACTTTGGAAGTGCATTCACGTCTATTAGTACCGTCAATTGGCCAACAACATGCCGTTCCGGGAGTCCAAGTTCTTTCAATACAGCAACGGGTTCTTGTGGTGGCGGTTCGGATTACAATTATTCCATGAGTGGATTTGGTCAGTACATAACATCTATGCCACTAACCATTCCTTCAACAGGCTATTCGCTCGATTTTGAATACAGTTTTAATTATTCATTCAGTTTTCCAACGATAGAAATTCGTACGGGCGCGTCTTGTGGAACAACCTTGCAAGCTACGCACACATTGACCAATACTTCGGGTGTTTGTACACCCTATTCGATCGATTTGAGCGCCTACAACGGTCAAACGATTTACATTCGATTTAAGGCGAATACATCGTCGGCGGTATTTTATTTGGACGATGTAACTGTCTGTGGTGGTACGGGTGGTTCAGGAATAGACCAGAAATGGGCAGACAACTTCAATGATAATGATCTCGTTTTGGATTATGCAGGAAATGATGGCGACGAAGCGTGCACGGGATGTGGTGATTGGACCTTGAACGGTGGTGCTTCTTTGGCTCTCGTGCCAAGCGGAGGATGGAATGGAAATTCGAATGAAACGGAAGCTTTCCCCAATAATATGTCGAATGTTTATTATGTGCGATTGGATCGGAATGAATGGATCGAGTCTCCGACAATTGATCTTTCGGGAATGTCCAGTTTGAAAATAAGTTTTTACGCAAAATCTTCGTCTTCAGGCACAGGTGGAGGGGATTCCTGGAGTGCATTTAGCGATCGACTGAAATTACAAATATGGGATGGAAGTGCGTGGATTAATGTGAAAACCATCACGGAAGGTACGACGGTGTTGGAGGATAAGATAGCACCAGCGCTGCCCTTCAACTATTTCTGTTTTTCCGCTTACAAAGAGGTTACCAGTCCTGGGAATTACTATTATTCAAATGCTCCAAACGTAAATAGCGCCTATTTCCATAGCGATTTTAAATTCCGTGTCATCTTCGAAGATGGCTTTTCGGGAGCGCCCTTTGCCTGGGTGGACGACATTACCTTTAGAACCGATAATGATGGTTACTCCACGATGATTCCCTGTGGTGTGTCCTTTTGGAATCAGCCCGCAGCAACGAGTTACGGACAAGATACAGGCACTTCTGGAAACAACAATGCAGAAAAAGGCGTTGAACTTGAATTGGACAATTCCATTAATTTCCCCCCACTTTGGGCTTCAGAAGCAGATGACGGCGATGTCGTATCACAGGTTTTTGGTGTCAACGAAGCAGAACGTGTGGTTTTTGCGGTTCTAAGTGAACAAAAAATTCAATTTGCGTTTCCGAAGGTACATTACTACGCACCCGATATTGGCAATCAATCCACAGTGATGTCTTTGGATAATTCGTATTCTGGTCCAGGATATCGTTATTATGCCGTAGAATATATTAGTTGTGATTTGGCGAGTGGTACCATTGCTGCCCCCACGAATGATTTTCAGTATTATTATAGTTTTGAATATGGAAACGAGTTTATTCCTGTGTTTTATCAGCTGAA
>JBNKGN010000324.1:0-4111 GCA_050289845.1 Crocinitomicaceae bacterium
GTCAACAAGTTGGGTAGCAATGGCCTCTTTTAAAAATCGATCTATCATGACTTCGTTTTGCCCGAAGTTACAAAAAGAAGCTTAAAATTCGTGGTATCGGATTGAAATTTGCGGTTTAATCGAGCCAAATTTGATCGAAGAAACGGTAAGCGCGGGGCGAATTCATAAATTTATTTCCTCCAGAAGCTTTGAGAACGACTACATATTCTTCGGTCATAATAACACGGGTCCACCACATGGCATCGTCCCAATATTCTTCGCCCAAACCTTGCACGGCTTCTCCTCCATTTGGAAGTTCAATTTTCTCGTAGCGGCTTTCTTCAGGACTTGGAATATATTCAGCAGCGACATCTTCCCAGGACTCGATGTAGGCTTCGCGTAAATAAACCTCAACAACGTATTTATTTCCCTGACCAAGGTCGCTGTAGATCCACTTGTCTAAAAAAGTTTCGTCAACAAACCCAATTGTATCTATTTCGGTTCGCAAAGGCTTCCCTGGAAAAACCATGTGCAATCCGTATTGACTTTCATCGACGGAATAATCGCGATACGATTTAAACTGACCTTCTGCATCGGTTTCTTCTTCGCTGTAAGTTGCCAATACTTTTCGAACTACATACCCCTTATCGCGCAGTAAATCGAGAACTCCTGAGGGTCCTGCCAGATGACCGGCACCGACAGCACAAAACACCGATTTCTGTGCCATGATAGAATCCAATTTCTCCACCATATCGATATTACGCTCCACAATGAGTGACTCGTACATATCAGGAATGAGTGACAATCCAGATTGCACAAACTCGTTCAATTCCTGAATATCGCCTTTAATGTAGAGATCTACCATATCTTCTTTACTCGAAAGCAAGGAACTGAAATCAAATTCGGTTACGGACGGCTTGTAATCAATATTGTCAAAAAGCCCCATTTGAAATTCGATGGTTTCCAGAGCGATAAACTCTTTGTTGGCGTTGTAACAGAATTGTTGCAGGTAGGCGTCAAGAAATTGCGGCATTCCATCTTCGTTTCCATACACAGTTTCGGAAGCATAATTTTCTTCTGTGTATGGGCGCCCTCGGTTGTCAAATTTGAGCGATACAGTTCCCACGCGCGTGTCGACCGTCTCAAAAATGGAAAAAATATCTGTTTCCAAAGCGATAGCATCGACATTCATCATTGCAATGTAGGCACTATCGGGAAAATTGAAGAGGCGTTTGTCGTTAGAATGCAAGCTTCCAAAAACGTAAGATTTGGCTCCTTCGTCATTGGTAACTTCCCAAAGCAATTGATAATTCTGATCGACATTTTGTGCGGAAGCGACTTGACTAAGGCAAATCACGATCCAACTGGTAAGCAATATTCTCATTTCGAAATAAAAGTACTATCAAAAAACAAGCCGATCAACTAATTGGTCGCCAAAAGCGTAAGGAATGTATGCAATTGATGGAATTTCCTTCGTGAGAAGTACTGGTGTTTTCTTTCCTAGCGAGATTGTTCCGTGTGTTTCTGAAAGATCCATCGCATAGGCGGCATTGAGTGTTAGGGCATTGAGCGCTTCTTCGGGTGTCATTTTCATTTTCACGCAAGCGAGTGACCAAACAAAACTCAGGTTTCCGCTTGGCGTAGAGCCTGGATTAAAATCACTGGCCAACGCTACGGGCAAATTGTTGTCGATCAAACGGCGGGCATCCCCAAAAGGAATTGAGAGGAAATGCGAACAACTTGGTAAGACCGTCGGCATGGTATTTCCCGATTGCAACGCTTTGATATCGTCTTCGTTGAGCTCTTCCAGATGATCGACCGAAAGGGCGTTTAACTCCACTGCTTTAGCTATTCCTCCGAGAGCCGAAAATTGGTTGACGTGTACTTTTGGTTTCAAGCCCAAGGCTATTCCAGCTTCGAGAATTTCTGCCATTTCGTCTACAGAAAAATAATTGCGTTCGCAAAAGACATCGATATAATCTGCCAATTTTTCTTCCGCAATTTTTGGAAGCATTTCATTCAGAATCAAATCAATGTAACCGCGGTGATTTTCCTTAAATTCGGTTGGAAACGCATGTGCCCCCAAAAATGTTGCTTTGATGGCGATCGGACAAGCTTCCTTGAGGCGTTTGATCACACGGAGCATTTTCAACTCGGCATCAACGGACAAACCATACCCAGATTTTATTTCCAAGGCTCCCGTTCCATAAGACATCAATCGTTCCACCCGCTGCTTTGACGCTTCGAAAAGCGCATCTTCAGACATTTCGGCCAATCTCCTTGCAGAATTGAGAATTCCACCACCTTTTAGGGCAATCGCTTCGTACGACAAACCATGGATTCTGTCAACAAATTCTTCTTCGCGTGATTGGGCAAACACCGTATGCGTATGTGAATCACAAAAAGCAGGCAGGACAAAACGCCCCTCGGCATCGATGACTTCGAGATCGCGCCAGTCGGTAATGCCCCCCCAATCTTCCATCGCGCCGTACGCGACGATAACACCATCTTCCAGTGCCAAAAAAGCATTTTCCAACACAGGAAGCGTTTTCATGTCTTCCCCGCGACGGATCTTTGGTAAATTCTCACCGCATTGAACGAGCCCTTTAATATTTTTAATCAGAATCTTACTCATAGTAACACAATGTTAAGAAAATCCTCTCTTTTGACGCCGAAATTCATTAAATTCACTCCGCTTAAACTGTATATGAACAAACTCTTTACCCTTCTATTTTTGGTATTAGGAACCGCCAGCATGGCACAAACTTTTTCTGGTGGAAGTGGTCCTATCCTCGACTTACAAACCATTGATATCCCTTTGACGGTGTCTGGACTTCCGACTTCCATCAATACTTCTTCGTTTGGGTTGGAACAAATTTGCATCGATCTCAATCACACGTATGATTCGGACTTAACAGTCTCTCTTCTGAGTCCCGACGGCACACTCGTCGACCTGTTTTCTGGCGTTGGTGGTGCTGGTGACGATATGCAAATCACCTGTTTACGGGCAGACGCAACGACACCATTGTCTTCGGGTAGTCCTCCTTTCAACGGAACTTTTTCGCCGATGGGACAAATGGGCGTGGTGAACAACGGGCAAAACCCGAATGGTACCTGGTATTTGCGAATTTACGACGCATTCAATGCAGATCAAGGTACACTAAACACCTGGTCGTTAACCTTTGGCAACAGTCCTGCCGATTATTTTCAATTCTCTTCTTCAGAACTTCCGATTGTGGTCATCAATACAAACGGACAATCGATCCCAGACGAACCAAAAATTTTGGCGGATATGGAAATTATTTACAACGGTGTGGGCGTCCGCAACTATCTCACCGATCCACCGAACGAATACAATGGAAAAATTGGCATTGAACGACGTGGGAATTACTCTGCTTCACTACCACAAAAGCCTTATACCATCCGATTGCAGGATAATTTAGGAAATCAAATCGACTCGTCTTTGATCGGAATGCCTGCCGAACACGACTGGTTGTTGATCGCCAATTATAACGACAAGTCCTTCGCCCGAAACATTCTTCCCTACCAACTTTTTGATGAAATGGGGCATTACGCGCCACGAACGAAATTGGTGGATGTGGTTCTCAATGGAGAATACAAAGGCATTTACTTATTGACTGAAAAAATCAAACGGGACGCCAACCGCGTGGATGTTCCCGACCTGTACCCCTGGGAAACGACCACACCAAGCATTACGGGCGGCTATATTTTGAAGGTCGATTATTGGGACAACACGAATTCCTGGCAACTGGCGAATAGCCCTATTGACCACCCAACGTTTGACGTGCACATGGTGTATGTATACCCGAAAGTGGAAACGATTGCCAGTTCACAACAACTTTTCATTCAAGGTTATGTTGATCAATTTGAAACGGCGCTATACGGTCCTAATTTTGCCGATCCTGTAAATGGATTCCGAAAATACATCAGTGAACGTTCTTGGTTGGACTATTTTATTGTGAATGAAGTAGCGCGCAACGGTGATGGCTTTAAGAAAAGTCGCTATTTCAACAAAGAAAAAGATCATAGCGATGGCAGTTTGGGAAAATTGAAGGCGGGTCCTGTTTGGGATTTTGATTGGGCGTGGAAAGACATGTGGGATTGTAATTAT
>JBNKGN010000325.1:0-4108 GCA_050289845.1 Crocinitomicaceae bacterium
TTTCAATTAACGAAAACTAATCCTACCTTCTTTACTGGATTTTTACCAATACTTCCATTTCCCGCAATGCACAATTCCGTTTTGGGGCTTCCTTTTGGAAGTGCGATGGAAGATTTGAGAATAGTAATCACCGTGTCCTACTCTCTTTCTACAAAGAAGGAAGTTTTGATTGTCCATTGCTTCGCCCACCGAATAGCGAAAAGCCGTATCATTGAGCACCACGTTGGGTTTCAAAAATCCCATCCAGTCAAAAGGTTCCTGTGCCCAAACAGAGGCATCCGATAGCCAAAGTGTGGTGCATTGATCCCTAAAAGTTGGGATTTATTGAAACAGGTGAATTGTGAATCGAAAACAATAATCTCCAGGTCCTCTCCCTCCATCCCTCTCCCAAAGAGGGAAGTCTGATCCTCAGTAGAAATTGGGATTTACCCCCATTTACAATGGAATATTTCCGTGTTTTTTGAACGGCAAGGTCTCGGCTTTGTTCTCCAACATTTTGAATCCTGCGATTACTTTGGCACGTGTTTCTTCTGGAAGGATGACATCATCAACGATTCCTCGTTCTGCTGCGCGATACGGATTGGCAAACATTTCAGCGTATTCCGCTTCTTTCTCTAACCATTTCGCTTGCGGATCTTCGGCAGCGGCGATTTCTCGTTTGAAAATAATTTCAGCGGCTCCTTTGGCTCCCATCACGGCAATTTCGGCAGTTGGCCATGCGTAATTTAAGTCGGCACCGATACTTTTTGAATTCATTACATCAAATGCTCCACCGTAGGCTTTGCGTGTGATGACAGTAATTCTCGGTACCGTTGCTTCTGCGAAAGCATAAAGTAATTTCGCGCCGTTGGAAATAATTCCGTTCCATTCCTGATCGGTTCCAGGGAGGAATCCAGGCACGTCTTCAAATACCAAAAGTGGGATATTGAAGGCATCGCAAAAACGGACGAATCGCGCTCCTTTTCGAGACGAATCGATGTCCAAAACACCTGCCAATGCGATCGGTTGATTGGCAACAACACCTACTGTTCGCCCTTCAATTCGTGCAAATCCGACGACAATATTTTTCGCAAAATCTTCGTGTACTTCACGGAACGTATTGTCATCGATGACGCAATCAATCACTTTACGAATATCATAGGGCAACTGATTGTTCTCTGGAAGAATGGTATTGATCGTATTACGTTTTGCATTCGTGAATTTGAATTTCGTTGGTGCAGGTGCCAACTCATTTGCGTTTTGCGGCATGTATGTCACCAAATCACGCACTTTTTTCAACGCTTCAACATCATTGCTAGCCGTAAAATGATTCACTCCTGATTTCTCTGCATGTGCTTTCGCTCCTCCCAAATCTTCCGAAGAAACTTCCTCGTGCGTTACTGTTTTCACTACGTTTGGACCGGTCACAAACATGTAAGACGTGTCCTCGACCATGATTATGAAGTCGGTCAAAGCAGGCGAATAAACCGCTCCACCAGCACACGGCCCCATGATCACGCTGATTTGTGGTACAACTCCTGATGCACGCGTATTTCGGTAGAAAATATCAGCGTAACCTGCTAAGGAAACTACCCCTTCTTGAATTCGTGCCCCCCCAGAATCGTTGAGTCCGATAATTGGCGCGCCGTTTTTCATGGCAAGATCCATAATTCGGCAAATTTTCGCGGCGTGTGTTTCAGAAAGAGAACCTCCAAGCACGGTGAAATCTTGGGAGTAGACATAAATCAATCTTCCGTGAATGGTACCAAATCCAGTAACCACACCATCTCCAGGAATTTTACTCTTATCGAGACCAAAGGAAGTGGCTCTGTGCTCTACAAATTGTCCGATTTCTTGAAACGATCCTTCGTCCAATAAAAGTGTGATTCGCTCACGCGCCGTTAACTTACCCTGTGCATGTTGCTTCTCGATACGTGCTTCGCCTCCACCCTTCATGGATGCGGCTCTTCGTTCCTGTAGATCTTGATTTTTATCCATTGCCTGTATTTCAACCAAACAAATGTAATTAAAATCGCCTAGACGCTTTTGATTGGTCCCATTCAGAATCATCAAATGCCGGGACACATCCCATCAATGAATTGATTTATATCGGTTTAAGCGATCTATTTTATCAATTTCGCGTTTACGAGAAAATTCGTGTATACATCAATGTCAACATCTTGCGGAATTGTTTCATCTGTAACCGTTCTCAGGCGCAACGTGAATCGATCTTCTTTGATATAGTCTTGCAGCTCCAAATCTACCAGATCACAAACCAATATTGTTCCGACAGAAGCAGGGATGGACTCACGAAAAGCCACTTTTTTTTCACTTACGTTGGGACTTGAGATGTACACCTCTACCGAATTTAAGAAGCTAAAGGTCTCATTGCTTGGCGACGTTATCGTTAATTTCAGCTCCTTAAGTTTGATACTGTTTACACGATCCTTGCGGGTATTGTTGGATTCGAATTCAAACTCTGAATTGGTTTCCATTTCCGGAGTATACACACTGAATGGTATCAACTGCCCGACAGTTGAGTTGACCACTACTTGAGATGTATAGTCCACGTAGAATTCGGTTAATTTCTTTTTGCACGAACTGAACGCTCCTGCGATTAACACGAGTAAAAGTAACTGATAGCCTCTTTTGATCTTCATACCACAAAGAACGTAAAAAAGTGCGTAAAGGTTTAGTCACGGATTAACCCAATAAAAAAAGAAGCACCAGACAACACCATGATTCGCTTCCATCATTTTTCTTTTATTTCATATTATCTTTATAATTCCGTACTTTTGCCCCATCAATCTCTAACATTTTACACATGAAAAAATCATTTTTAATCAAATCTTTTGCGATTTTCTCTCTTTTGCTAGTAGTAACTGCATGTAGCAAATACGAAGAAGGTTCCAAATTCACCGTGCTTACAAAAACAGCTCGTATGGTGAATACATGGACACTTACAGGTTCCTCTTACAATGGTAACGCACAAACACTAGTTGGTACGCAATCATGGAAATTGGAAAAAGATGGAACGGCTACTTACAATGCTACAAGTGGTTCTTTCACCTTTTCTGATATTGGGAAATGGGCATTTACTTCTGATAAAGCGAGCATCATCATAACAGATTCTTCAGGGGATTCAGAAACTTTGGAGATCGTTCAGTTGAAAAACAAAGATTTGAAATTGCGTCAAACAGATTCAAACGGAAATGTAACGCTTACTACGTATAGTGGTGAATAATTCATTAGCAAATACTTCTAAAGCCGGTACCTTGTATCGGCTTTTTTTATGGAATAATTTCCACCTGCGTTGCTGCTGTGATTGACTTGTACAAATCTTCGATATCTGCATTTTTCAATGAAATACAGCCTAACGTCCAATTCGATTGGTTGTCGATCATATAATCGCCGCCTTCTGGCACACCGTGTATTCCTACTTCACCTCCAATGGTCGCATTAGCTGCCAATTCACCGTTCGCTTTTCTTCGATTGAAACGCCGCCAGGATTCTGCATTCGGATAATCAATCCAAATAAAATACTTCCAACTTTTGTGCGCGTACATACTGCGTATTCCAAACGTTCCTTCGGGTGTGCAGCCATCCCCTTCCTGTGCTTTATCGTCTACCGCATTAAACCCGAACACACATGGGTACACAATCAAAACGGTGTCTGCGTGCACGACAGAAAGTGTATAGGCAGATTTGTCAATCTTAATTTTTAAACTCGATTTCGAAATGTGATTTTCGGCAAGAATCTCTTGAAGTGTTTTGTGGGGCTGCGGATCCTCGCTAATGTTTGCTATGGTATCCGTTTGAGAAGCAACTTCTGCTTCTGTGTTTTGCGCACAAGCTGAGAGCACAAAAGCGGAAAATAAGAGGAAACAAAAAAAGCGCAGCATGTTACGGAATTTGGTTGTGTTCGGATTCATTCGACACACCACCAACAAGTTCAGTGCCAAAAACTTAAATAGCACCCTTGGCTTTCAATTCAAGGTATTTGTTGATCGTATTGATGGAAAGTTCGTTGGGAAGTGTTAAAACGGTTTGAATTCCATTTTTACGCAATTCTTGTGCGATGCGTGACTTCAGCGACATCATACGTTCTGCCACAGCTGCCTGATAGACT
>JBNKGN010000326.1:0-4092 GCA_050289845.1 Crocinitomicaceae bacterium
CCATTCATTTCACAATCTTGTTGTTGTGCCCATTTTTGGTTGCCAAAATACCAGCGCATTTTTCTTTTCAAGATGTAATATTCTTTCCCTAGCACTTGTCTGAGCAAACTTCGACGAATTGGCTTTAGCACTTTATTCATAGACCATCATTATTTGTTTCGGTATAAATCGTATCCATCTGGCAAGAATCTCTTTTTGAGAAGAGAATCATACGCAAACGCATACATATCCGCGTGTTCAATCCCCGAATTCCGAATTGAATCCGAACAGATTTGGTAGCGCCTGAGCGTATCCTCAAATTGCTGCGATCCACCTGCAGTACCTAACACCCGAGTCGGTACTTTTTCGCATTCCGATGGTTTCTCAGCACAACAAACCATCGGTACAATTATCAGATACGCCAGGACTCTCTTTACTACCTGTACTAAAAAACTTCGATCCATTGCCCTTTTTCTTGCGCGAAAATGGTGTGATCGTACATTGCTTCGGAATGAATTCCTGGAAGGTAAAAACGCCCTTTGTAGGTCGCGTGTAACTGCACACGGATGACACTTTCCTCCAGCGGTTTCAATGCATAGTAGGACAATACCCGATCGTCACGAATGTCTTGGTATCGGACTTTATTTCCTGCAGTTTGTCCACCAAAAAGTCGTGCGTTGTACACTTCCCATCCACTCGGAAAAATATGATTGAGGGCCATTTCTTTGTATTCAATGTAGATCGGATTGCTCAATTTCACGAAAGCGACAAACTCTGTTCCCTGTGCTATTTTGTCTGGATTCAACCGTTTTCCGTCCATATCTTCGTACCACACCTTCATGTTCAATTCCGAAGATTTGCGCTTTTCGTTGCCTTGTTTCGGTATTTTTTTTGTGGTCACGGTGACAAACAATCGGGACGAACCTGAATTTGCGATGGACAGTTTTCGTGTTCCAGGTTTGACGTCTATGTTGATTTTTTTCACCTTACTTCCCACGGTAATTTTTCCTTTGGACGCACCATCAACAGTATAGGTAAAAGCACTTTTGGCACTTTGCGTAGTTACTCCAGCGTAACGCCCAATCGCCATGAGGGAATATGCCGTTTCTTGCGTACTTAACCAACGGTCGGAGCTTAATTCGTGCGCAAGGTATTTGGTCATTTCTGTGGCTTCCTTTGATCTTCCCATTATTGTTTGCGCTTCGAGAATTATTGCTTTGTCGCGGAAATCCGACCCAAATGTTCCTGAAATCTCCTTGTACGTAACCACAGTGGAACGCAACTTAGAAATCATCGTTTTCGCCGTTTCAACCTGGCCGATTTGTGCGTAAGCCGTAGCAAGTCTCCAGAGGGCGATGCCACTCAAATTGCGTTCTTCTTTCAAACGATTCATCGCTCCTACATCTGGTTTCCCGCATAACGCCAATAAATACAGTCGATACGCTTGTGTTAGTTGATTCGAACTTGATCCCGTGCCGAAAATATTGTTGTTCCATTCCGCAGCTTGATCCAATTGATAATCGATCCAACGGTCTTTCATACCTGAAGGCAATTTGTAGCCTTGCAATTCGGCTTCAATGAGGAAATGTCCCGCATAATTGGTCCCCCAATCACTTGCGGATCCTTCTCCTGGCCAATACCCAAAACCTCCGCTGTACGTCTGAAAAAGTTGCAATCGTGCAATTCCCGCTTTGACATTTCGCTCGATCTCGGCTTTCGTTTTGGAATCCAACTCTTGCAGTGCGTTGAGATATAACTGCGGAAAGACAGAACTCGTTGTTTGTTCCACACATCCATGGGGATATTCGAGCAAGTACGACATGCGTTTTTCAAGATTGATTGATGGAACGGTCGACACTTCGATGGTAGCGGATTGACTTCCCAAAATCCCATCAAAAATCACTTCTGCGTTGGTCGATTTTCCTGGATCGATTTGAAACTCCTGCGTTTCGTAGACATTCGGATTGGACGGTCGGATATCGATTTCAATTTCTTGCGTGGCAATTTCATTCCCCGAAACGGCGGTCACTTTTACTTTGCCGACACCGAGCATTTGTTTGGTGCTGACTTTAAAATCAACCAATTCATCGCCTTCTTGCGTAAACTCAATCGATTTGGAATTGGAATCCTGCAATTGAAACATGCCGTTCAATTCAATGGAAACTTTGACATTTTTGATGTTTTTTTCCATCGCGAAGACGTCGACTGGAAGCGAGAATGTTTCGCCAGGCCCCAACACGCGTGGTAACGTCGCCAAGACCATGAGAGGTTTCTTCACTTTTACGGTTTTCTGTACATTTCCGTAAGATTCCTCATCACGCGCAACTACCATCACGCGCACGGATCCAATGTAGGAAGGGATTTCCACGTTATGTGTTTTCGATCCACCTGCTGGAATTTCAAAAGGTCCGAGAAACTTCACCATCGGCGGAAAACGATTCGCTTTGGGACCATTTCCTACAATTGCTTCACCGTCCCCCCCAACACTCAACAAATGATCCAGACTTCCCGAGAATGCGCCAATCACATCATCGTACATGTCCCACGTTTGAATTCCAAGGGCTTCTTTCGCGTAAAAAGTATTCCACGGTTGCGGTGTTTGAAAATGGGTCAGATCCAACAATCCGTCATCGACAAGGGCAAGTGTGTACGTCATTTTCCGACCATTTTTCTCTTGAATCTTGATTTTCGCGTTGGATTCGGGTCGAATTTCGTCTTTCATTGTGATGACCGGGGCCAAATGTGTATAGGGATCGTCTACTAGAATCGGCATCACACCATACATGCGAATCGGCAAGTCATTTTTCGTATTGTGATGTGGTTGAATCATTGTGACGTGGACAAATGCGTTTGGCGCCATGTCGGCTGTTGTAACAAATTCGTGAATCGTCTCTCCTTTTTTCGTTTCAATCCAAAATTTCTTCACCACTTTTCGGCTCGTCTCAACAGAAACCAAAGCACGCCCGTCCGATGGCGACGGAATACTCAGACGTACGGATTCCCCTTTCGTGTATTTCTCTTTGTCCATGGAAAAAGTCAGCATGGTCGCTTTCGAAGCATCCGAACGATTGGCTCTGCTCCAATACGACCAATCAAATCGCACCACAGAACCTGCTTGATGCCCGCTCTGCACATCTGTCACGAGGATTAAATAACGTCCGTACTCATATTTCGGAACGCGATAGATGAAGGTCTTTTGTCCCTTCGTGGTATACAAAATGGTATCTCGGAAAAGAATGGTAGCATCTTTGTAGTTGTAATTATTGATCTCCCGACTTCCTGCGTACCACCATTTTCGATCAATTTTATAGATTTTCACTTGCAACTTTCGTTTTCCTTGCAATTTCCCTTCTGGATCGAGTGCTGTAAACGTAAATTTCTGATCGGTATCTGTTTCCAGCGTGCGGTCGTAAATGGACCCCGTAGGTATTTTCATTCCCACGTAGGAATCATAGGGAGAATACGTCGCCATTTTTCGGTCAATGCTGTAATCGCCACCTTTTTCATACACTTTCGTCACATAATTCGCACGGAGCATTCCTGAGGCATCGGAAATATCTGCCACTTTCGTTGAAAATTTGGCTTCTCCATTCTTATTGAGCAAACCTGCAAATACCGTAAACTCTTCGTAACCGCCATTGCGAATTGGGGAATCAAAAATGTAATCATCGTACGCTTTAAAACTGGTGCGCATCGGTGTTAGTTGCATTTGAATCTCGGCTTTCAAACCATCGGCTTTTGCGCCGTGCAACCATTCTGCAGCAATTGTACTTGAATCGCTTTTGTTCGCTTGTTCCGCATCGAGGAAGATTTTAAGTCGATTGGGTTTTATCGTTTCGACCTTCAGCAGCTTGGTGTACGAATAATTCCCGACGGTTACTTCCACTTGATAATTCCCTGTTTTACCTTCGGTTCTGGTCGCCACACGGAAATCGTAAACGCCGTTGAGATGGGTATTTCGTGAAATTTCATAGAGAACGTTCCCCGAAGGATCGCGCATGGTAAAATTGACGGGATGATTGTTCGGGAGTACATTCAATTGGTCTTGCAAAATAAAATTCACGTAAATGGAGTCTCCTGGGCGCCACACGCCACGTTCGGTATACAAAAATC
>JBNKGN010000327.1:0-4066 GCA_050289845.1 Crocinitomicaceae bacterium
ATTTTGGGGTGGGTGAATGGGCCTATCAAGATTTAAGAAATGTGGTAACGATCGAATTGGAAGAAGTTCAATTAAACGTGCAAGGTGTCGTAGTATCGGCAAGTCGCTGGGAAGAAGATGTGTTGAATGTTCCCAATCGTGTGACACCAATTTCTGTTCGGGATATTGAATTAGAAAATCCACAGACGACAGCTGATTTACTCGCAGGGAGTGGATATGTGTATGTTCAAAAAAGTCAGTTCGCAGGTGGATCTCCTCAATTAAGAGGTTATGGAACCAATCGCGTGATGATCGTCGTGGATGGAGTTCGCATGAACAACGCTATTTTTCGATCGGGGAATTTGCAAAATATCATTTCGATAGACCCGCTTTCGCTTTCAGGAGCCGAAGTGTTGTTTGGTCCTGGTTCTGTGATGTATGGTAGTGATGCGATTGGCGGTGTGATGGATTTTACAACGAAAATGGCGCGTTTTCGTGCAGATTCACTGAATTTGGTGCATACCAATATCTTTTCACGGTACAGTTCGGCGAGCAACGAACTAACGGGGCATGTAGATTTTGTCTACGGCACGGATCGCTTTGCTTCTGCTACTGCTGTTACGTACGCCCGCTTCGGTGATTTAATGACTGGCGTACATGGAGATAGCGCTTTTTTACGTCCTAGCTTTCAACAAAATGGCCAAACTTTTTTGAATCCAAATCCGCGCAAACAAGTTAATTCTGGATACGATCAATTCAATGCCATGCAGAAATTTCAATTCAAACTCAAAGAAGGATTGGAACTGTCTTACGGATTGATTTATTCGACCAATTTTCAGAACGCACCACGCTACGATCGATTGATTCAAGATGCGAATGAAGACGGAATTTTGGATTACGAGGAATGGTATTATGGTCCGCAGGAATGGATGATGAACCGCTTGAGTTTGGAAAGCGAGAATGCGACCAGATGGTACGACAAGTTTCGGGTGATCCTTGCCGAACAGGAATTTAAGGAAAGTCGACACGATAAGAAAACAGGAAGTAATAAAATCCGCAGACAATTTGAGCAAGTTCATGCGCTGTCATTAAATATCGACCTGGAGAAGAATTTGGGCACAAAGACAACAGTGTTCTACGGGTATGAGAGCGTTCTCAACAGAATTGAATCGAATGCCTATCGCGAGTTTGATGATGGGTCAATTGTTCCTATTAATTCACGATATCCGAACGGATCGACCTGGCAAACACACGGGCTTTATGTTCGTTTAAAGCATCATTTGAATGAAAATTGGACCGCCTCTCTCGGAATGCGGTACGCCCTTTTTACAGCGCACGCCGATTTTGACACGACGCTGTTTCCTTATCCGATTTTAGAAACACAAATAGGGAACAGTGCTCCAAGTGCGAGTACGGGGATTGTGTACCGACCGAATGATAAAACGCAATGGTATTTTAATATTTCCAATGGTTTTCGCGCACCAAATCTAGATGATTTAGGGAAGGTTTTTGATTCTGAGCCAGGAACAGTTGTAGTTCCTAACCCTAATTTACGTCCAGAGTTTGCCTATTCTGCTGAAACAGGTTTTGTGAAAGTGATTGGATCTAAAATAAAGTTGGATGCGGCCATCTATGCAACATATCTTCAAAATGTTCTGGTACGCGAGCATTATACGTTTAACGGACAAGACTCGATTCTGTACGAAGGAGAATTGAGCGAAGTAGTCGCAATTCAAAATGAAAGCAACGGCTACACGTACGGCGTTCAGGCGGGGATAGAATGGGCTATTTTCAAAGGTTTGAGCCTTTCTTCTACGTTCAATTATCAAAAAGGATTTCAGTTCGAGTCTGATAGTGCGGCGTATTTCCCGAAAGCTCAGGTGGCACCAACATTCGGGAGAGTTTCCTTGAAATATTGGACGAAGCAACTCAAGTTAGAAGGATATTGGGTATACAATGGTGAAGTGTCACACGAAGATTTTCCACTGAATGAACGCGATCAGTTGAATTACGCTTTGGACCTTAATGGAAATGTGTATACACCCGCCTGGAACACGCTAAACTTCAAGGGATCGTACTTTTTTAATAAGCACCTTTCGATGACTGTAGGAGTCGAAAATATTTTTAACGCCCTCTATCGAACGTATGGATCAGGAATCAGTGCTTCAGGAAGGTCGTTTATTTATTCCGTAAAAGTTTCTTTTTAACGGGGTTCCGATACCTCAGTATAATATTTGCCTTGACTAGGAGAATAGTACCAGCGCCGAATCTCTGTCGTTGTTGGTGTGATTTTCGGTTCGTAATAATACGAGGAATCCAAATTGGGAATAATGATCGGTTCTAAAATTGCCTGGTATTCAACGATGTCGTTAAAATCAGTCAGGTCACTTTCTTCAAATTGAATGTCATAAGCGATGTTGTTCGGTGTGCCCAATCCATCAAAAATAACGGCTTGACAAACTTCTCTAGGAACGCCATTTTGGAGTGTGAAAAAACGACGTCGCTGCATGTTCCGTACACGATAATCTACAGTAAAATCAGTAGCGCTTGTTCCGAGAATATTGGTGAAAGAAATTTTTAGAGGATACATTGGGCTGGAAGGAACGACAACAGGTTTTGAAATTTCTTTTGTTCGACCGTCCATGAAAAAGAAATAGTTGTAATATCCCATAAATCCCATTTCAGCGTATTTTTCGGGACGCCCCGATTTGATGGATTCTTTTATTGCTCTGTCCAAAAGATTGACTGTGATGATCACGTCTGAACTGTCATCTTCGTTCAAATCCGCCGTGAATTGCTGTAGATCGTATTTGTCGGCTGCTGTCAAATTCAACTGAACTTGGACGTGTCTTTGAATTTTCTGCTCTAATGAAATCGTCTCTTTGGTTTGATTATCAGTTGTTTTACCGTTTTTAACTTCCTCTGGTGTTGAGGTACAACCCATCATTAAACCGATGCCAATAAGTATCATCCAATGTTTCATACAATCAAAGATAGTGCTTTGTTCGAATTCTATTAATTTCGTTTTATGGAAGTCAATATCGAAAATAGTTGGAAACTTGCTTTAGCGGAAGAATTTGAAAAACCGTATTTCAAGCAACTAACAAATTTTGTTCGGGAAGAATACCATCGAAAGGACGTACGGATTTTTCCAAAGGGCAGTGAGATTTTTAGAGCGTTTGACGATTGTCCAATAGATCAAGTTAAAGTGGTGATTCTCGGTCAGGATCCGTATCCTACAGCGGGACACGCACATGGACTCTGTTTTTCCTGCGATGAGAAAGTTAGACCGTTACCAAAAAGTTTGGTGAATATTTACAAAGAATTGGAATCCGACCTTGGGATTACGCCAAATCTTTCGGGCAATTTATCGCATTGGGCACAACAAGGTGTTTTGCTGTTAAATGCCACTTTAACAGTTCGTGAGGGACAGCCTGAAAGTCATGCTGCTAAAGGGTGGGAACAATTCACCGATGCCGCTATTGCAGCGTTGAACAAGAGTCGTTCCAATGTTGTTTATATGCTTTGGGGAAGCAAGGCGCAGCAAAAGGCAATTTCAGTAGATCCTTCGCGCAATTTGATTCTTAAAGCACCGCATCCGTCGCCATTATCAGCCTACCGTGGATTTTTCGGTAGCCAACATTTTTCGAAATGTAATGCATATTTAAAAACAAAGAATCAATCGCCAATTCAGTGGTGACAAGGTAAATAGTGCCTTCACACCTTCCACGAATCGATCGTATTTCTACACAAAATAGTGCCTTCGTGGCATCCAGCGCAGCGTGATGCTAGTGTTAAAGAAGCAATAATCTCCGTTCCAATAAAAGTTTCCCTTCGTGTCTTCTACGAATCAATTGTATCTCTACACAAAATAGTGCCTTCGTGGCATCCAGCGCAGCGTGATGCTAGCGTTAAAAAGAAGTAATAATCCCGATCTAATAAAAGTTTTCCTTCGCGTCTTCCACGAATCTATCGTATTTCTACACAAAATAGTGTCTTCGTGGCATCCAGCGCAGCGCGATGCTAGTGTTAAAGAAGCAATAATTTCCGTTCCAATAAAAGTTTCCCTTCGCGTCTTCCACGAATC
>JBNKGN010000328.1:0-4024 GCA_050289845.1 Crocinitomicaceae bacterium
GAAGCACTTCCCATCGTATCGTTCAATTGCCAGGAACTTCCATCAAAAGAATATACAGAAGGCATGGAAAAGTGGCGCAAGTTTCCTTCCAAAGCCAATAAACTATCCCTTACAGTGTAACGAGCAACGCCCCCTATTCTAAAATACACCTGACGGTTAACGGTGGTCAGGGCATAATCGTAATTATTCGCGTAGTAGAAACGTTGCAAAGGATCTGCTGGCAACGAAGAAAATGTCGCATTTGCCGAAAGTTGTACATTTTGCTTGCTATATTTTGCACTCGATCGATTCTCCCAGCCGTTATACCCTCCAATCAGGTTGAACTTAAACGAATTTCGAAGCGCAACTCCTTTCCATTCAAAACGCAATTCAGAGGCCAACCAAATTTCATTGGTATCCCGTAAATCTCTTATATCCCAGTTGTTCCAGTAACGATGCGACACCGTCCCGTCGAGATAGAAATGCGTTTTTTTATTTAAAAAATAAACACCTCCCCCATTCTCTATCGAAGGATTATTCCAGGAATCCTGCGTCTGAAGCGAATCATAATTCAACATCGAGTAGCCTGTCAACGTTGAAGTTCCCGATTCAAAGTACTCGCGGTGCGTAATTTCGTAACGATGCTTGGTGACAATCCCTAAGTGATTGAGTGAATCGTTGGTGAAATTGATAAAATTCTGCCATTGCGCGCTTGCCATTTTGGTACTGCTTGCCGCACTTCTATTTACGGGCGTAAAATCAAGTCCTAAATCTGCAATCAATGTATCGGTGGTCATTCCGTCAGGATGAAAGACTTCGTAAGCTTGAAACGCACCATCAATGCGCATCGAGTAACGCTGACCTGTTCGCTGCAAATTCAGCTGTACATTATCCCCAGTAAAGTTGCTATTGCGCAAAAATCCCGCTCCAGTTTTACGATCGTAGTCCAGATTGATCAAAAAATTAGGACGAAAAGCTTGTGTATATCTTAATTGAAGCGACTGCATTCCTTGAGAACCGAAGGAATAAGCAAAACCTAAATGCGGTAAGGACGAATAACGCAACCGATGTCCATCCGATTTTTGGTGCAATCTATAGTGAGAAAGTTCATTGTAGAGTCGCTCAACACTGAGTCCCTCTTTTCCAGAAATTCCTTGTCCAGCATCAAAAGTCGAAGCGGGTTGATTTCCTGCAACATCAAAGGTATCTATAGTGCCACCGGTACGTTCGGTAAAATAAATGGTATCCTGAGCCAATTCCAATTGGGAATATGCGCCAAGGGAGTACAGGCAAAAAAGAAGTACGCTCAGGTGTTTCATTTGAAACTAAAAGTATAAAAAAAGGGCTACCCGAAGCAAATCAGGAGCCCTTAATAATATGTTTTAACAAAGATTAAAGCGCGTTCACACGTACTTGAAGACCAGACTTCAAGTTAGCAGCTTTATTCTTGTGAATGACATTTCTTTTCGCCAATTTGTCGATCATTGTCATTACAGCAGGAAGCATTTCTTGTGCTTCTTTTTTGTCTGTAGTAACACGTAGTTTGCTGATAGCGTTACGCGTAGTTTTGTGTTGGTACTTGTTACGCAAACGTTTCGCATCGTTAGATCGGATTCTTTTTAATGCAGACTTGTGATTCGCCATGTTTATTTTTCTTTTTAAATTCTTATTGCAGCCCATAGGAGAATCGAACTCCTGTTTCCAGGATGAAAACCTGGCGTCCTAACCACTAGACGAATGGGCCAAAGTTCCGTGTACGGATTTGGCAGCCCATAGGAGAATCGAACTCCTGTTTCCAGGATGAAAACCTGGCGTCCTAACCACTAGACGAATGGGCCTTTTTTCAACGTTAACTGTGTCGTTTCACAGCATGTGCTTCCAAAAGCGAGTGCAAATATAATTTGAAATTCTGTAATCACAAACGATCTGCAGTCTTTTTTCTAAAAAATCGTATTGTCTTCCCCAGAAAACTTGAATCCCAATCGCTTACCTGTTGCCATTTGCAATTCAGAACTGATTTCTTGGATCTGCATAACGTTGACTTCTTGAATTAAATCGTAGGGAGGCGCTATTAAATCGAAATTAATCGCATAGATAATAGAACACTGCAGAATCGTTCGAATTGCCTCGGTGGTAAGTTCGCATTGCGCCACATCTTCGTACAGTTCTCCCAATTGCCCTTTGGCTTCTACCAAACATTTGTGTTCGCGATTCACAAAAACCCGAGCAATTAAATACCCCAAATCATTTAAGCGATGCTTTTCGTAGGATTCCGCCAGAAAATTGTACACATGCAAAACGCCGAAATAGCCATTCTCTGGATGCAACTTTAGGTAATCTTCACTCCAAAGAGGATGCTCTTCCTGCAATTGAAAGACGTTATCGTGCAATTGGAAAACCAACACGTCGCTTCCTACATACAGATGAAATTCATTCTTTCCCTGACTTTCCATTCGAAGCCGAACCCTTGGATCCTTAATTTTCTTCTGAAGTGCGTCAATTTCTTCTTGTGCAATCTCGCGAAAGGACGAGAGTACCCTTTCAGAATAATCCGCAATATCCTGTTTGACCGACGCCTTATTCTTCAGCAGTTCGATAATATCTTTGCGCAATGCCTGGCTTTGTTTTGCCATCTTAATATGCTTTAGCAAAAATCACACGTCCAGCAGATGGTTTTCCTGTCACCATACAAACGCCTTGCTCTTCTTTCCGATCAAAAGGAATACAACGAATAGTTGCGGCGGTCTCCTTTTTAATCAACTCTTCTGTTTCTTCGGTTCCATCCCAGTGCGCCAGGAAAAATCCTCCTTCCGAGTCAATTTTTGTTTTAAATTCTTCGTACGAATCGATTTTACGCATATTTTCCGCTCTAAAATCACTCGCTCTTTTATACAAGTTTTCTTGAATTTCTGCCAACAAAGCCTCAATGTGCTCCGCTATTCCCTCGAAGGAACGCACCTCTTTTGTTTTTTCGTCACGGCGGGCAATTTCCACGGCTCCATTGCCAAGATCTCGAGGCCCCATTGCCAAACGAATCGGAACACCTTTGGCTTCGTACTCTGCGAACTTCCATCCCGGACGCTTGTTGTCGTCGGCGTCTAATTTAAAGGAGATCCCTTTCGCTTTCAATGCTGCACCAAGCGCTTCGAACTTCTCGCAAATTGCCGCCAATTCTTCATCCGTTTTATGAATTGGAACAGCTACTACTTGAATTGGCGCCAGAGCTGGAGGCAAAACAAGACCTTCATCATCCGAGTGCGTCATAATTAACGCTCCCATCAAACGCGTCGAAACACCCCAAGAAGTTGCCCAAACGTATTCTTGTTTTCCTTCTTTGTCGGTAAATTTCACATCAAACGCTTTCGCGAAATTCTGCCCCAAAAAGTGAGAAGTCCCTGCTTGCAATGCTTTTCCGTCTTGCATCATCGCTTCGATACAATAGGTTTCATCTGCTCCTGCAAAACGCTCGCTATCTGATTTTCGTCCTTTAATTACAGGCATCGCCATGTATTTCTCTGCAAACTCTGCATACACATCACACATCTGCGCTGTTTCTTGCAAAGCTTCTGCTTTCGACTGGTGTGCCGTATGTCCTTCTTGCCACAAAAATTCCGCTGTTCTTAAAAAGATTCGTGTGCGCATTTCCCAACGAACGACATTCGCCCATTGATTGATGAGAATTGGCAAATCGCGATAAGATTGAATCCATTTCTTATAGGTATTCCAAATGATTGCCTCACTTGTAGGACGTACAATCAACTCTTCTTCCAATTTTGCCTCTGGATCTACGATAAGCTTTCCTGGGTTGTTTGGATCATTGATCAATCGATGGTGCGTAACGATAGCACATTCTTTCGCAAAACCTTCTGCATTTTTCTCTTCGGCTTCAAATAGGCTTTTCGGAATGAAAATTGGAAAATAGGCATTCGAATGTCCCGTTTCTTTGAACTTTGCATCCAAAATCTCCTTCATCTTTTCCCAAATGGCGTAACCGTAGGGTTTAATTACCATACATCCACGTACATCTGAGTGCTCTGCCAAATCT
>JBNKGN010000329.1:0-4000 GCA_050289845.1 Crocinitomicaceae bacterium
AAACGGGAGGTGGCGTGGCTTCAACTTTTGAGCGATTCAACGCGCCTGATGTGGTTTCGACGGATAATTGTGGATTGGTGCTGGGAGTTGAGATGAAATCGTTCGATGTTTTTGAAGAAAATGGGGCGGCTGTTATCACGTGGACGACATCAACAGAAAGAGATGCTGCTTACTTCGAAGTTCAACGTTCTTATGATGGAGAAAATTATCAAACCGTTGATAAAATTGCGGCAGTTGGAAATAGTACGAATGAGATCAATTATCAAAGTGTTGATGCGATCTGGAACGGTTCGAAAGCTTATTATCGATTGCTTCAAACAGATGTCGATGGCGCTAGCGAAATTTTCGGACCGCGGAGTATTGATCAAAATGGCGTGCGATTATTTCCGAATCCAGCGCAAGATCACTTCGAACTTCAAACGCAAAAACAAATTACAGCAATTCAAATCACGGACACGTATGGCAAATTGCTAGAGATAACGACCAATATTGAAAATAAAACAGCGCATGTTGACATGCATCAGCCAGCATCAGGGATTTATTATGTAATCTTGACAACAATTGATGGCGCAACGCAAACAATCACCTTATTCATACATTAAATTTACACAATGATTATATCGACGATTGAATCAGTACCCAATAGAGAAATTACAGAAATTCTGGGAATCGCAAGAGGAAGCACTGTGCGTGCCCGAAATATGGGACGCGATATTCTGGCAGGTTTTAAAAATCTGGTCGGGGGAGAAATTGACGGCTACACGAAATTGCAAGCACAATCTAGAGAGCAAGCAATGGAACGAATGATCCAGGATGCGGAAAAATTAGGTGCCGATGCCATTGTGAATGTTCGGTTTACAACTAGTATGATCATGCAAGGTGCTTCAGAAATTTTGGCTTACGGTACAGCCGTTAAATTGTCATGAGTGTTGTGTGGGGCGTAATGATTTTTGAAGGACTGCTCTTTTTGGCGGCAATTGTTACCATCATCGTATTGATTGTGAAACGCGTGGAAGAACGGAAGAATGAAACCTTCGAGAAAAGAGATAATTGATGCAAAAAATACTTTTACTTCACGGCGCTTTGGGTGCAGAAAGACAAATGCAATCGCTCAAAACACTCTTAGAAGAAAACTTCGAAGTGTATTCGTTTTCTTTTGAAGGGCACGGCGATCGACAAAGTTCACGGGAGCTTAGAATCCAATTTTTCTCGGAAAATCTACGTGCTTTTTTGAAGGAAAATCAACTGGAGAAACCCCGTGTGTTCGGGTATAGTATGGGAGGTTACGTGGCGATTTATACGGAGGCGTTGTTTCCTGGAACCTTCGAAAAAATCATCACTTTGGGAACCAAATTCGCTTGGACTCCCGAAATCGCCGCACGAGAAGTTCGCATGTTGCAGCCAGATATTATCGAGGATAAAGTGCCGAAATTTGCCGCGCATCTGGATCGAATGCACACACCTAACGATTGGAAATTGAACATGAAAGCCACCGCAGAAATGATGGAACACATGGGAGCATTTCCTCCTATGAATGACGTTGATTTAGCAAAAGTGAAATGTCCCGTTCAATTGTTGTTAGGTGCAAAAGATACAATGGTGACCATGGCGGAAACCGTCGAAATGCAACAGCAACTGCCGAACGCATTTTTTGATCCTCTCGACGATGTGGAGCACCCGATCGAAAAATTGAATCTCAATCTTTTGCTACCGTTCCTATAATTCGTGCGCTGATTTCAGGGGGTGGGTGGCGTAAAATCCAAATCACACAGATACAGTACCGTGCCTTTATCGTCTAGTAACACGCTTTTTTTGTTCGGCATGGCTTCGTAAAAATGTTGTAATTCACCTTCAAAATAGCCCCCATAGACGATGGCGAGTTTTGTAGCACCAGCTTCTTTCCATAGTTTGTACGCCATCTCAGGTTTGAAATCATGCGAAGGAATCGACCAACCATATCTACCCGCAGGTTGTAAAATTAAGGGGCATTGTGGCGTCAATCCACCGTAAGAAATAATGATTAAATCCGTTCGCTTTGAAAATTTCCTCACTTCAGATGATACCACGTCGATCGATTTATTCTTTTCGTAATAATTCCCCTCGCTGTGCACCACAGATTCTGCGATAAAAAGAAGGCAGAGAACCCCTGCGTAGGCACGCATATTCGTTGAGTTCAATCGCGACCATTGCACCAACTTCTGAAGCCCCATGGCGATCAAAATGCCACAACATAGCGTGAACGGCAATTGGTAATAATCGTGGATTAAGTTGAGGTTGAAAAAGACAGCCATATACAAAAGCGTCCCAAAAACCAGTGAAAGCGTCCACCAATAATTTTTTACTTTTTGGTAAAAGAAAAGACCGATCACCAATAAAATAGATCCCACAATCCCTAAAATTTCAGTGTGGATTCTCGTACCAATGAGTGCCCAGGTTTGCCAATAAGAACGTTGCCTCATGGTTCCAAAGTACCAGTACCACATCTCCGTGAATTTGTTGAAGTTAGGAATGAAGTCCCAGTCGGGGATTTTGGCGTTTGTCGCTTTTGTGAATTTGACCCAAATTAGTAAGAAAACAATAGACACGAGGAACATCGGTGCGCGCCACAAAAACCATTTTAATTGTCTTTCCTGATAGGCGAAAACAAGGATGGGAATGGCCAGATAAAACGCGTATGGAGCTTTTACCAAAAAGGCAATAATCGCGCAGCAAGCAGCAATGATTAAGCTACTCAAATGTTTATTTCGAATCGCTTTCATCGTGAAATAGAGCATCGCCATAGAAAAAGCAATCGCGAAAAAATCGATGTGGATGGCGCGCGAATAGTAAAGCGAAAGTGGCATCATTCCAGTGATCAATACGGCGATTTCGGGCACCCAATCGGTAAAAAGTAGCTGGAGCGTTTTGTAGAAATAGACCATCGCTAGCACAAAAAACAAGAGGAAGAATAGTCGTGCAACAGGAACCTCTGGTCCGAAAATCTTATAAAGTTGCGCCACCATATATTCAGGCAGCGGAAATTCCAAAATCAAGGTTTTATGAGCCCCCATCCAACACACAGAGGGTTCGAGAAATGCAACATCGTCATAGTAATAGCCTTCGATGTATTGTTTTGTGTCGTATTGACGCCAAGCGTGTGGAGAATCTACTGTGCCTCCCAAATGCAACAAGCGGAACAGGACCAATAGGGCGATGATTGCAGGGAGTTTATAATCTATTTTAAGCAGTCTCATTTAGCGAAAAAGTTGCGGTGAAATTCGTGTGCTACTGTTTTAAGATGGGCGTCACTCTTTGTATCTCCGTATGCGATAATAAGGTCGTAGGCAGTCGATTGATCCAGGAATTTTTTCAATCGATGCACTTTTTCTTTTCCGACGACGTTGGCGGACTTTAACTTTCCTGTACATACGTTGTCGTCGGTGTATTCCAGTTCCGTACATATCAGTTCTGCTCCAAATTGTCGACAAAATGGATGCAACCATTCCTCGGAAGATCCAGAAAGCACCAGTAAATCCGTTCCTTGATCTTTTTCAGAGACCATAAAATCAATAGCGGATGGAAAACAACGGGCAGTATGTTGCTGGTAAAATAGTTCGCCTTGTTCCTTCATTTCGCTCCGTGATTTTCCTTTGAAATTTCCACGGATAAATCGTTCTTTCAATCGATCACGTGAATGGAGCCCAACGGTTTTAAGTGCATAAGGAATTAAGATGCTTCGAAGTGATTTTTGGAAGCGTTTTCGGTCTAAAAATTGAGCAAAATCCAACATGGAATCTCCGTTGTATATGGTGCCATCAAAATCAAGAACAACCAGCTTTTTCATAGTTGTTTTCTTTTGAAAAGAGGTTCGGGAACGCGATTGATAATCGAGCCAATGATGCGCCAAACGGGTTTTACGTACACAATATTTCGATCGCCTTTCAAAGTATGTTTTACAATTTTTTCAGCAACGTCTTCGGGTGAGGTCGTGAGTGATTTTGGAAGATCCATGCCTGCAGTC
>JBNKGN010000330.1:0-3963 GCA_050289845.1 Crocinitomicaceae bacterium
TCAACCCAATTTCGATCATGTAATCGTCTTCCAACTCAAAATATTCGGCGGCACTCATTCCCACTTTGGCATCGGCTCCTAAAACCAAAATTCCGTCATGCGATTGCCCCATTCCGAGTTCGTCTTCCGCACAAAGCATTCCTTGTGACAGGGCTCCTCTAATCTTCGATTCTTTAATTTTCAGTGGTGCGTCGGGTTCGGGGTACAAAGTACATCCCACCGTAGCAACAATTACTTTTTGTCCTGCTGCCACATTTGGAGCACCGCAAACAATGTGCAATGGTTCTCCTCCAACGGTCACTGTTGTCACTTTCAAACGATCGGCATCTGGATGCTTCTCACAAGTCAACACTTCACCAATACAAACGCCTTGCAGTCCACCTTTTACCGCTTCAATCTTTTCAACTCCTTCTACCTCCAAACCAGTATCTGTGAGGATTTCTGCCATTCGCTCTGGACTCAAATCAGTATGTACGTATTCGCGTAACCAATTGTAAGAAATTTTCATTGCCTATTAAATCAAAAATTGAACTGCGAAAATAACATTTCTTGAAGGTTTTATAGGTCATTTCCTTGGTTTAAGGAGCGAATTCGTTGTAAATTTGTGTTGATCACACCAAACCCGATAAAAATGCGGATTCTCGCTTTGTTGACTCTACTATTTTCCAGCTTCCTTTCAATAGCTCAAGAAACAAGCACATTAAGCGGTATCATAACCGATGCAGGCAGTGGTGAAACCGTAATCGGAGCGAAAGTGTATATCCCTGAACTTCGTGTTGGTGCGATGACGAATAATTATGGATTCTACTCACTCTCTGTTCCCAAAGGAAGTTATACCGTAGAGTTTCGAATGGCAGGAGTTGACACCGAAACGCGTACCGTCGACTTAGCCGCAGATGTCCGACTCGATATTGAAATCGGAGGCAGTGTTCAGAATATTGGAACCGTAATTGTCAATGGAAAAGCACGGGAAAACACCGAAAGCACCCAAATGGGACAGCACGAGTTGGATATGGACGAAATCAAAACATTACCTGCATTTATGGGGGAAGTGGATTTGGTGAAAACGATTCAGCTACTTCCAGGAGTTTCTTCTGCGGCGGAAGGTGGACAGGGATTTTACGTGCGTGGTGGCGGTCCTGATCAAAACCTGGTATTACTCGATGAAGCCGTCGTGTACAATGCTTCGCACCTATTTGGTTTCTTTTCGGTATTCAATGCAGATGCCGTGAAAAGTGTGAGTCTCACAAAAGGAGGAATGCCCGCGAATTTTGGAGGAAGAATGTCCTCTGTTCTAGAAGTCAACATGAACGAAGGCAACTATAAAAAATTCGGTTTGAAAGGAGGAATTGGGGCGATTTCATCACGTCTTACATTTCAAGGTCCTATCAAAAAAGACAAAGGGTCCTTCATCGTTTCCGCAAGACGCACGTACATCGATGTGATCATGAAAGCAGCTATTCCCGACGATTCTCCTTTTGCTGGATCGAGTTACTATTTCTACGATTTGAATATGAAACTCAATTACAAATTAGGAGACAAAGACCGTCTCTATCTTTCTGGATATTACGGAAAGGACGAGTTTAGTTTCGGAAATAAAGAAGATGATTTTAAGGTACGCATGCCTTGGGGAAATGGAATCGCTTCTCTGCGTTGGAACCATCTTTTCAGTAGCAAATTATTTATGAATGTCACAAGCACATTTACGGATTACGAATTTCGATTCGGTTCGGAGCAGGATGAATTTCGATTCGAATTGAATTCTGGCATTCGGGATGTCGGTGGAAAAGTGGATTTCAGTTACTATCCTGCGACGCGACACAAACTAAAATGGGGACTGAATTATGTGAATCACACCTTTACACCGATTGGCGTTTCGGCAGAAACCGATGATGTCGTCTTCGATACTGGATTGGCTCAAAAACTGAAAAGTCACGAGTCGGCGGTTTACTTCCTGGACGAATTTGACATCACCGAAAAGATTAAAATTAATGCAGGACTTCGCTACAGTATGTTTCAACACGTCGGACCGTTCACACGCTATATAAAGGGAGATGGCATTAGTACACAAGATTCGACTGTGGAATACAAAAAAGGAGACATTATTCAATTTTACCATGGTCTGGAACCACGCATTTCTGGACGTTGGATGCTCGCGGATAAGAGTTCGATAAAAGCAGGGTATTCTTACAATTATCAATACGTACACCTCACGTCTCTGAGCGCAGTGTCACTTCCTACCGATATTTGGTACCCAACAACGACCAAAGCGAAACCGCAACAAGGCTGGCAAACATCCATCGGTTATTTCCGAAACTTTTTGGACAATATGTTCGAGAGTTCCGTCGAAGTATACTACAAAGGCATGAAAAACCTCATCGAATATAAAGAGGGGGCACTTCCAGGAGATAATGTCAATGATAATACCGACAACTTGTTGGTTTTTGGAAAGGGTTGGAGCTATGGAGCTGAATTTTTTCTAAAGAAACAGCGCGGTGATTTTACTGGCTGGGTGGGCTATACCTGGAGCAAAACCGAACGTCAATTTGAAGAACTAAATGATGGCAATCCCTTTCCTGCGAAATACGACCGACGCCATGATTTATCTGTCGTGTTGAGTTATAAATTAAAAGAACGTTGGGTTTTCAGTTCGTCCTTCATTTACGCAACAGGAAATACGCTGACACTTCCTTCGGCCTGGTACATCCAGGATCAGGATTTGCTGTTTGCCTACGGCCCCCGAAATTCGACACGAATGGCTCCATATCACCGATTGGATGTATCTGCTACATGGTATTCGAAAGCCTACAAGGAATCGGTGGATCCTGTATCTGGCGAAACCATTCAAGTCAAAAAGAAATTTAAAAGCAATTGGTCGTTCTCGATCTACAACGTCTACAATCGGGCTAATCCTTATTTCTTGTACGTTGACAATGACGGAGACTTCTTTGCAGGTACATTTAATATTAGTGTTAAACAGGTCACACTGTTTCCAATTATACCAAGTGTGACGTGGAATTTTGAATTGTGAGCGAGCAAATTTGAGTAGGTCGCCTTTCGACAGGCTCAGGACTTGGTGTTCGGGGTTTGATGTTATTAAAAAATGATGGAATGAAATACATAGTAAGTATCGTGATCTTAGGACTTTTGTTGGGAAGTTGTACGAAAGAAGTGCAAGTCGACATTCCAGGGTATCAGGAAAAAATTGTGATTGACGGACGCATTGAAACAGGCCAACCAC
This sequence comes from Crocinitomicaceae bacterium, assembly GCA_050289845.1. GTDB lineage: Bacteria > Bacteroidota > Bacteroidia > Flavobacteriales_D > Crocinitomicaceae > UBA4466. The sequence continues at coordinate 3,242 of JBNKGN010000330.1, forward strand.
CGATCGTTCTGCTTTCGAAGTCAAAGGAAGTTTATGCCGAAACAGATGTAGAAGCTTTTTTAAATGGATATATTTCCGGCGCTACAGTGACGGTTTCCAACGGAACAACGACCATCGTTTTGGATGAGATTTGTTCGGACAATCTTCCTCCAGGAACGGAAGCGTTAGCAGCCGAAATGTTGGGGATTCCTGTAGATCAACTTCAAAATTATTCGATTTGTGCCTATACAACTTTGAATACCGCTATCTGGGGAGAAATTGGAAAAACCTATACACTCACGGTTACCTATGAAGGCGAAACGTACACTGCCGAAACACGCATAATGGAACCCACAGCCCTTGTTGACACCTATTGGAAACCTGAGAGTGGTTTGAGCAATCATGGGTTTTCCTGGGCGACACTTGCTGATCCACCCAACCAATTTGATGCTTATTTCTGGAAAGTAAACCAAATTGGAAATGCCGCAGGAGACACTTCTGAAACTGGTTTTCAACCCACCTATTCGCCTGTTTTTGACGACGAATTCTTTGATGGCCTGACTTTTGATTTCTGGTACGAGAATCCGAATGCGTTTGGTTCTACTCCAGACTCCATTCGCGGCATGTATGCTTTAGGAGATACGGTAGTGATTAAACTCTCAAAAATTGATCGAACAGTGTATGAATTTTACGAAAAAAAATATGCGCAATTGCAAACGGCGGGCAATCCATTTGCGACGCCA
>JBNKGN010000331.1:0-3903 GCA_050289845.1 Crocinitomicaceae bacterium
CGATCAATCCTCCGATAGTAACTGATGTGTACGTGCTCAATGGCTTCTCACCGCTTTCTGGTTGTCCCGAATCATTTAGTTTTTCTGTTTCAGGTCCAACTTCGCCTTCGATTGATGTTTCCGTGAGTGAGGATACCGTGTGTATTTTCAATAGTATTCTTGCGGAGGTTACCGTTAACGATCCTGGCTTTTTCCAATATGAGTGGTGGCCATCGTACGCCTTCACAAATCCTTACAGTGATTCCACAGAATTGGTCCCGACAGCAAGTGGATGGTATGGGGTAACAGTGTCCAATGTAGGAGCTGGGTGTGCTTCGGCTTCCGATAGTGTGTATATTGAAGTATTGCCAGGTAGTGTCCAATCCGTGACAATTGCCACAAGTGATACGTTGCTCTGTTTGCCAAATACAGCAGTACTCTCAGCAACGGTCAATCAAATTCTTTTCTTTGAAGAATTCAATGCACCAACCATCTCTCCAACTTGGGCAAATGTTCTGGGAGGGAACACAGCATTTACTTGTGGGGCGGTTGCTGGAGATGCGCTGTTTTTTAATGGAGCGCCCGCACGTGAAGCAGAAACCATTGATTTTGATGTGTCCACCGGTGGCGAATTGCAATTTTATTTGTTGATTGCCGATGGAACCGTTCCTTGTGATGATGCCGAATTTGGAGAAAATGTGATTTTGGAATATTCGACCAATGGAGGTACGACCTGGAATGTTTGGACCACGTTGTTCGAATTTAATTATCCAACAGCAACCTTGGTTTCACTGCCGATTCCCGTAGGAGCGCAGACCGCAGCAACTCGATTTCGATGGTCGCAACCGTCTTTTTCTGGAGTTAATGAGGATGTTTGGTGGTTAGACAATGTTCTTTTAACTTCCATTGGAGGTGCAGGACAACAGTTTTCGTGGACGCCTTTGGCAACCGTAGATCAACCAAACGCAGCGACAACCAATGCTTTTCCAACAACTCCCCAATGGTATGTTTTGGAAGTCGGAATTGGAAATTGTGCCTATGAAGATTCTATTTTCATTGATATTTCCGAGCCGTTTACGGTGGATTTGTTACAAGACACGATTTTGTGCGGAAATCAATCGGTGACATTGGAAGCAGATGTTTCTTCAGGAACCAATTATCAGTATACCTGGGAACCGTCGAATTTGTTTTCGAGTATCAATGGTGCTACAGCGGTCACACAGCCGAACGTGGATACGACTTTTTTCGTAACGGTGGAAAGTCCGGATGGTTGTTTTATCGAAACGGATTCTGCCGTAGTTGTCAATCACGTTTTATCCGTAGATATTCTTGGAAATTTCACCAATTGTTTGGGGTCACCAACAACGTTAACCGCAGCCATAACAGGATCCAATACAACGTACAATGTTTCATGGTGGGAAGGATCCATACTTGTAAACAATGGACAAATGTCGGTTCAAGTCAGTCCACCGTCAACAACAACGTATACCTTACTTGTCGAAGATACGCAGTCAGGATGCACGTGGTCAACTTCGCAGCAAGTGAATGTATTGAGTTTTAGTGTGGATGCGGGTGCAGATGTCAGTTTGTGTGAAGTGGTGGGATATGAATTGCAAGGAGTGACAAATGCCTTTAATCCGAGTATTAGTTGGAGCAATCCCAACGTGCTTTCCAATCCAACGATCGGAAATCCAATTGTTACTCAAAATGGAACGTACGAATTTGTATTATCGGTAACAAGTCAAGGATGTACTTTTAATGATACAATGGAATTGATTTACAATGCTCCGAATGTCATTTATATGCCTGAAGACACCCTTGTTTGCGGTGGGAATTCCATCGATTTTGATTTTGGTGCAGCAACAAGTATCCAGTGGACACCTTCCAATGGAGTGAATACAAATGGGACAAACATTACCATCACGCCCGTTTCAAATACCATTTACACGGTGTTCTACACTACCTCTAATGGCTGTCTTTTTACGGATACAATGGAAGTGAATTTTATTGCGCAACCTCAAGTACAATTGCCTCCAGATACGATTTTATGTCCAGGTGCTTCTTTGGTGGTAACGCCAATTGTATCTCCTTTTGGTGGGAATTTTCAATGGAATACAGGTCCTACGTCTCCACAAATTACCGTAAGCAATCCAAATACATATTGGTTGAGCTATTCCAATTTTTGTGGTACTGTCACGGATACAATAACCGTTTCAAATTTTGCTCCGTATTCGTTTGAACTTGGCAATGATACGACAGCGTGCATTGGTGATGTCTTGACGTACAATCCTGTAATTCCCATCGGTGGTTCAATTCTTTGGAATACGGGAAGTACCCTATTGCCGTATTCTGTGGCAAGTCCAGAAATCATCACGGCAATCGCGGACGACGGAAATGGCTGTTTACAGACGGATACCTTGATTTTGGGTGCATTTCCAAGTATCGATTTTAATCTCCCAGGCAGTGTCAATGTATGTGATGGTGATTCGATATTTATCGATGCAACTTCCGCGCAAGGAGTAAGCTATGACTGGAATTCAGGACAGACAAGTGCAGGCATTTTTGTGAGCAGTCCAGGAACGTATACCGTAACGATTGCAGATGCCAATGGTTGTGAAGCTCAAGGAAGTACGCAATTGCAATTATTCCCTGGGGCGCATCCGGTTATTTCGGGCAATTCCTCTTATTGTTCGAACGAAACGGCGGTCTATTCCGTGCAGAATATATACGCTGATTATCTTTGGAATACAGGCAGTCAAACGCATGAGACCTCTATTACGGGTGTTTTTAATGAAGTAACGATCGAAGTAGAAGACTTTAACGGATGCGTTGGGGTGGATACGCTGAACTTGCAGCCAATTGTCGTACCTGAATTGGATTTGGGGCCTGATATTGTGCTTTGTGATACAACAGCGCAAGTAATTGACGGAACTGTTCAAGGTGCTACGGGGTATGAATGGAGTCCAACAGGAGCTGTTCTGCCGGTTGTAGATGTCTTACCTGGAAATTATATTTTGGAGGTGTCGTACGGACCGTGTGCTATTGTTGATTCTATTTCGATTGCCGTTGCACCATACACTCTAGACCTTGGTGAGGATCAAATTATTTGTGACGAAGCTGCCGTTTTTCTCGTCCAATCGATGATCAATATTGATTCCTTAATTTGGAGTGATGGAAGTCAAGGTGGTTGGTACACACAAGAGACGGATTATCTTTTTGTAGACTCTATTGTGATTTCGGCGACCGCTTTTGGTTGTGATGTGCAGGAAGATTCCGTGACCATCTATCTCGAAGATTGTAATTGTCAGGTGTTCGTTCCAAATTCATTCACGCCGAATGCTGATGGCATCAACGAGTTGTTCCAAATAGCTCAGGATTGCCCGATCGAGAGTTTCGAGTTTCGATTGTTCAATCGTTGGGGAGAAGTCATTTTTGAAACCACCGACCTTCATTTTACTTGGGACGGACGGTTGAAGTCAGGTGAATATGTGCAACAGGGAACGTATACCTGGCAGATGCGCTATTTAAACGAGTACCTCCGAGAATCGGACTACAAGGAAGTTCACGGACATGTAAACGTAATTCGCTAAGCGGGTTTTTCCATTTTCAACGTATACATAAGTGGCATTTTATCACCAAATTTTTCAATTTGAAATTGTTTCGGTGCCACTTCGATCATACCGTTGAGACAGTCGTACGGCGAGGTGTTCCATTCTTTAAAATGCCGTAAAACCAATCCTTGATCCAGTAATGAAGTCATTACTTCGCCCAAACCATGATTCCAGGAAACCGAATTTATTTGAATGTCCGCAGCGCGATCTGCATAAGTGCCAGAAGTCGATTCCACAATGGGATCGGAGGTGAAATAATTGTAAAAAACCGTAGTAAAATCATCGTCAAACATCCAAACGGCAGGGTGAAATT
>JBNKGN010000332.1:0-3872 GCA_050289845.1 Crocinitomicaceae bacterium
TCCGCCCGTACCACTAGAGTTCAGATACCGAGTAAGAACGCCGTCTTCATTGTCGTAATCATCTTCATAGAAATAGTCATAAATCAGATGTGTGTACGTTACACCAGCTTGCAAAAGATGCTTCGGGTTTAGCTTGTAATTGATGATCGTTTGAGCTTTTAGTTGGTGGTCCCGAAATTGGTCGCGTTCCGCTAAGAAAAATCCAGAACTATCCGACTTTTGAGTGTGTCCCGTGCCTCCGTTCCCCGAAGTTGTAGCAGCCAGGTAACTTTTGACGTACATTTTTGGTGATAGAATGATCGTATGTTTCAAGCCGATCACACCTATGTTCGCACCGAAGCGATATTTCCATTCTACTGCGCCCGTTGAATCATTTTCGCCCCTTTCATCGATATAGCTTATGCCACCCATTCCAACCAGAGAGAAGGTGCCTAACTTTTTGGTGGGAAGGTTGAGTTTGAAAGCGGCATCTTGATAGACAGGGATACCACCAAAGTCCAAAATTCCCGCCTTATCAAGCAGAGCAATGGAGGAATAACGATAGTTCACCAAATAAGATCCGCGGTAATCTTTTTTGAAAGGACCTTCCATGGTTCCTTCGAGACCAAGTACACCCGCAGAGAAAGCATATTCCCGCTTTTCATTGTTGCCTTGGCGCAGTTGTACATCGAAAACGCCAGATAGCGCATTTCCATATTCAGGTGCAAAAGCGCCACTGAAAAAATCGGAATTTGCGAGCATCGATCCATTCAATGCCGAAATCGGTCCGCCCGTTCCCCCTGTTCCTGCGAAGTGATTAGGGTTGGGAATATCGATACCTTCCAGGCGCCATAAAATTCCGCGAGGGGAATTTCCTCGTACCACGATATCATTGTCTCCCTCTGGATTTCCAGTAACTCCGGCAAACCCTGAAACCATCCGGGCGGGATCATTCAAGGTTCCTGCGTAACGGTTGGTCTCTTCCACAGAGAACGTTTTCGCGCTTACAGTGGCCATTTTGTTCAATGATTCTGATTTATCTTTGCGGGCAGAAACTTTCACCTGTTCGAGGTTTTTGATGTCGCTGATCATTTCAATTTGTAACACATTTTCTTTCCCCGTTTCCACGAGGATATTCGGCAGAAAGATGTCTTGGTATCCAGAGTTGGTTATTTTTAACTGAATCCGACCGATGCGCACAGAATCCAATTTAAAATCGCCATTGAGATCGGTAATGGCCCCTTTCGTTGGGTTTGATCCCACGAGGATCACCTTGGCTCCGTAAAGCGGTGTTTTTGTATCAAAATCCAGAATTGTTCCCCGTACAGTTTGTGTTAATTCCTGTGAAAAACTCGAAAATTGCAGTGAAAATAGTACGAGAAAAGTGGTAAAAGTGGCTTTCATCATCAGTTGTGTATTTGTTGATATGACAACTGATGGGTGTGTGCCCCCTATCTTACGGAAAAAAATTAATGTCGGAACCCGTCGAAGTCTTGTCGTTCGGTGTTTTCTTCCATGCGCTTTTTCAACTCTTCTTTCAGCTCTGGATCGCTGGTATTGTTTAAAATAGGAACGGTATGGAACAAGACTTCACTTACTTTTTCTCCGCGATAAGAAATCAACGCAATCATCATGATAATGCTGGTAATTAAGATCGGGTAGAGGAGCAAACCGGTGTCAAATTCTCCGATGCGAGAACTGCTTTCCTCTAAAACGAAGAACAACAGAACCGTAATTAATCCACGCGGTGCAATCCACAACTGCGGAATGATATTCTTCTTCACAATGAGCTTTAAGGTGATGAAGCGAACGGCAACAAGAATCCCGACAATGGCAAAACTATTAACTGCAACTTCCCAATTGTAAAGGGAACTAACCGTGATGCTCAACCCGAATATCACGAAGAAAAACGTACGAATCAAGAAGGCAGACTCCAGGGTCAAATTATGGAAATCATGCAAGATCGGAGCGACTTTGTCTCGGTCGAAATACCTACTGAGAAACCCTTGAAAGAAGATGTCCGTGTTGTTTAATACCAGTCCAAATGCAAGGATAATTAGTAATGACGATAAGTGGAAGTATTTACCTACCGCGAAAAGCAACAACAAAACGCCTATGATCAGGAAGAGCTTCACCTGCATTTGTAGGTGTTGAAATAAATAGACCATCACGTAGGCAACAACTACAGAAAGCACCGTGGTACTTAATATATTGAAAATGATTTCCCAGACAATGGACCCACCGCCAGCACCACCTTCTGCACCGATCATAAAGTAGAAAACCATAATTCCAAGAATGTCAGAGAAGGTACTTTCGTAAACCATAAACTCTTTTTTGGCACCTTTCAATCCACCTACGCTCGGAATGATGATCGCACTACTCATAATACTCAAAGGTGTCGCATAGAGAATGGCAATGTACATGTCGGTCTCAAAAATGTAATAGAAGAATGCGCCCAGAGCAAACATCGATCCTCCCAAAGCAATGAGAGCAGTAAGAAACGCCTGAACAATCAAACGGGTCTTATCACGCTCTAGTTTTAAATCCAAAGCGGCTTCAAGTACAATCATGACCAAGCCGACATTTCCAACAATCTCTAACATGGAATCCAATTGCAAGTCTTCGCCCAGCACTTTGTAGTGCGCCAAAAGTCCCTTGATTCCCATTCCGAGAAGAATTAGCATCAAAACAGATGGAATATTGGTGCGCTTGGCCAAAATATTGAAGAAAAAGCTGAGTATGATCACTCCCGCAATCCCCATTATCATCAAATAGGTGTTCATACAAACGGATTTGCTGCCAAATTACTTGTTTTTTTTCTAAGATATTCGATCGAAATCAAATTAATAATCGTAATATTGCGATATATAGATAATGAAAACGCTGTGGGACTTACAAAAACAGAACAATATTCGGAAGCGCAGATTGAATTGGCAGCCGTCCTGAAAGTATTAGGACATCCAGCACGAGTAGCGATCATTCAATCAATTATTAAATCAAAGTCATGTATCTGCGGCGATTTGGTTACCGAAATTGGATTGGCGCAGTCTACGGTGTCACAGCACTTAAAAGAGTTGAAGTCGGTCGGACTCATCCAAGGGACCATTGAAGGAACAAGCATGTGTTATTGCATAAATCCCGCTCGCTGGAGGGATGTGAAACAATTAATTCTTCCTTTGCTCGAAGCTCCAGAATGTACCGATGCTAATTGTTGTTAAATTTTTAGAAAATGGAAAATGTACAATTCCCCCGAATGCACGTTTCACTTTATGCAAGTGATATTGCTGCCACTGTTAATTTTTATACGTCCTTTTTCGGCGTTCCCGCTTCCAAAGTGAAGTCGGGCTATGCAAAATACGAATTGACCAGTCCTGGATTGATCATTTCTTTCGTTGAGAACAAGGACCGCGTTCAATCCAATTTTGGACATTTGGGTATTCAGGTGGGTTCCAAAGAAGAAATGGAAGCCCGTCTGGAAGTTGCAAGAAATCAGGGAATCGTTTCTTTGGAAGAGATCGGAACGGCTTGCTGTTATGCAGTTCAAGACAAATTCTGGGTGACAGATCCCGATGGTCATCAATGGGAAGTTTATTACTTTCACGAAGATGTGGAGTTCAACGATCCGAAGTATGCGTCGGAGGATACTTCAGCGTGTTGTTCTCCAGCTACGGTCATTGCCGAAGACACCGTGAAACCAAAAGTGAGCTTGTCGGAACTAAAGAAAGATGAAACTTGTTGTGAGCCTGGCTCAGGATGTTGTTCGCCCGCTTGAAACCCTGAATGAGGTTCCCACCGTCATCGGTCTTGAGGAAGGCCGACAGCGCCTCGGCGCGCTTGACCAGAAGCGTCAGGTCGTCATTGCCGGGCATCGCAAGGCAGGCGTCGATGACGTC
>JBNKGN010000333.1:0-3858 GCA_050289845.1 Crocinitomicaceae bacterium
GATGGAAGTTGCGCAAAACGGTGATATCGCCAACTGGAAAATTCCAGGGAAAATGGTCAAAGGAATGGGGGGCGCGATGGATTTGGTGGCTTCTGCCGACAATATTATCGTTGCGATGATGCACGCAAATAAAGCGGGCGTTTCCAAAATTTTAAAAGAATGCACCTTGCCATTGACGGGCGTGGGTTGTGTGAAAAAAGTAGTGACCGATCTCGCTGTTTTGGAAATTAAAGACAACAAATTTCACTTAATTGAACGAGCACCTGGTGTTACCGTCGAGGAAATTATCGCGGCTACTGAAGGGGAATTGGTGGTCCCTGACAACGTGCCAGAAATGGTGCTGTAAACCACGGATCTTTTCGGGCAGATAAAACCGCTTTAAACACGGATAAATTACTTCAAAAAGCTAGTCTTGCAAGATGTTTTTAGTTACATTTAATACAGATGAAATTAGAAGCAAACCAATTCAAATTAACGTTTCTCGGAGCCGCGGGAACCGTAACAGGATCGAAGACTCTTATTGAAACCTCCACCACCAAAGTTCTTATTGATTGTGGGCTGTTTCAAGGGTTAAAAGACCTGCGTAGATTAAATCGTGCCCCATTTCCAATTGATCCAGGAAAAATAGATGCTGTTGTACTCACGCATGCGCATTTGGATCACTGCGGACTTCTCCCTGTACTTGTAAAAAAAGGATTTGATGGGAAAATTCATTGCACAGAAGCTACGGCAGAACTCGTTGAAATCATCCTGAAAGACAGCGCTAAAATTCAAGAAGAAGATGCCATTCGCGCCAATCAATACAATTACTCGCGACATGAAATTGCCGAGCCTTTGTACACACAAAAAGATGTGGAGCAAGTACTGAAACGGATCGCGACGCACGAATACAATGAATGGGTATTACTCAGTTCTGATGTGAAATTTGAATTTTTGAACAACGGACACATTATTGGATCGGGCTTTGTGAACATGAAAATTGAGGAGCGTTCCGTAGTCTTTTCTGGCGATATAGGTCAATCCAAACCGATGTTGCTCTATCCACCGAAAAAAGTGTATGAAGCCGATTATTTAATTATGGAATCTACCTATGGTGATCGAATTCATGGCGAAGGAGATGTAAAGCAAGAGCTTCTGGAAATTATTGAAAATACATACGCCAAGCGGGGAATTCTCATGATCCCATCGTTTGCTGTCGAAAGAACCCAGGAAATTCTCTACCTCATTTATCTCCTGCGAAAAGAAGGAAAATTACCCCATATCCCGGTATATCTGGATTCTCCCATGGGAATCAATGCAACGAAAGTTTACGATAGCTACCACGAACTTCAAAACATCTCACATTATGAAATCAATCAGATGTACGACGACGTTCATTTTATCAAAGACGCAGAGCAATCGAAAACCATTTGTTTGGACAACAAGCCAAAGATTGTTTTAGCAGGTAGTGGAATGATTGAAGGCGGACGCATTTTACATTATTTGAACAATCACGGTAGCAATCCGAAAAACACCCTGCTTTTTGTCGGTTTTCAAGCGGCAGGTACTAGAGGTCGGGCGATATTATCGGGCAGTTCCGAAATTAAGTTCTTCGGAAAGTATCATCAAATCAAATGTGAGATCAAATCCATTCCGTATTTATCGGCACACGGCGATCAAAACGATATTCTGAATTGGATGCGGAACTTAAAATCACCTCCGAAAAAAGTGTTTCTCAATCATGGAGAAATGTCGCAATCGGAAGCATTGTGTATTAAAATTCAAGACACCTTGGATTGGGATTGTACGGTGGCAAAAATGTACGGGGAATATATTTTGGAGTAAGAATTCGTCGTCCGCTACTTATAAAAATTCATCTCATCCAGGTACTTATAAACGGGTTCCGTCAATAAATACTGAACGTCTTTCTTGTCGCGAATTAGCTTTCGGATAAAAGAAGAGGAAATCTTCATTACTGGCACGTCATCACACATGTGTACGTGCGGATGTTCGAAAAATGCGTTGGCACTGTTGTTCATTCCCGAGAGCATTTCCTCTTTTTCCTGAATTGTCAGTGCGCGTGGGTATACATAGATTTCGTGATTGTCTAGAATCTGTTCGTGGTTGAACCATTTGTGGAAAGTGCGCAGATTGTCCTCGCCCATTATCAAGGAAAATTCTTTTTTCGGATACTTGTCTTTTAAGTACGCCAAAGTTGTCGCCGTGTAATTCGGAATCGGTAAATGAAATTCTATATCGCTGGCTTTGAGCTTTGGATTGTTCTCGATACCGATCCTCACCAGTGCCAACCGATGATAATCGGCAAGTAAGGTGCTCTTTTCTTTCAGGGGGTTTTGGGGCGTTACCACCAACCAGACCTCATCCAAATCCGTATTGTCTGCCATGTAATTGGCAATAATCAGATGTCCTACGTGAATGGGATTGAAGGTCCCGAAATACAAGCCAACTTTTGTCATTTATTCAAGAATTCAATGACCTGTTTCGCCGCCGAGTTGCAGGCATCTTCCAAGTTATCGTTAACAAGTATTGCATCAAACTCTTTTGCGAAGGCCAGTTCTTTCGTTGCTTTTTCCATCCGCTGGTTGATTTTGTCTTCGGATTCAGTGCTGCGTCCTCTCAAACGCTTTTCCAATTCCTCATAACTCGGTGGTTTCACAAAAATTGCCAGTGCATCTTCCATGAATTGTTTTTTCAAGTTGAGTCCACCAATGACATCCACATCAAAAATAACGGCCTTTCCCTGCGACCAAATGCGCTCCATTTCTGACTTTAGGGTACCATAAAAATTGTTGGTATATACTTCCTCCCACTCGACAAAAGCCTCTTCGTTTATCTTAGTTTTAAACCCTTCGATCCCCAGAAAATAGTAGTCCTTTCCATCTATTTCGTTTGGACGTGGATCGCGACTACAAGCTGAAACAGAAAACTCAAGTCCCAAGTTTCGCGTCAAAAGATCGTGAACAATAGTCGTTTTACCAGCACCTGAAGGCGCTGAAAAGATGATGCATTTCCCTTTGCTTTGTAACGTCATAGCCCTTTATACGGTAGCTTTTATAAAGTGTTTAGTATTTGCTCCTTTATTTTTTCCAGTTGGTCCTTCATACCTATGACCAACTTTTGCATTTCGGCGTGATTGCTCTTGCTTCCCAAGGTATTGATTTCCCGACCGATTTCCTGGCTGATGAAACCCAATTTTTTTCCAGCTTGATCCAATACCATGGTTTCCTCGAAGTAGTTCAAGTGATTGCCCAAGCGCATTTTTTCTTCTGAGATGTCCAATTTTTCCAAATAGAAAATCATTTCCTGTTCCAGGCGATTGTCATCGTAGCCCGTCCCAATATCTTCCAGACCTTTTTTCATCCGCTCTCGAATCACTGTGATGCGTTCTTCTTCATATTGCGGCACTCCTTCTAAAAAACCGCGTATATCACCTATGCGATGGCGAAATTCTGTCTCCAATTCTTCGCCTTCCTTGCGGCGGAATACCATCAATGCCTGGGTGGCTTCTTCCACCAAGTCCATCAACCACTCTTTTTCTTCAGCTTCGATGCTTTGTTGTTTGTTTTCAAAGATTTCTGGCATACGCAACAAAAGCGAAAGATAATCTTCACTCTCCTCGCCAATGGCCTGGTTGAGTTCTTTCAATTCACGATAGTACTTCTTCGCAAGTGTTTGATTGATTGATACGGAACTTTCCTCACCTATACTGTCAATGGAAATAAACACATCTACCTTCCCACGTCCTAGTGCATTCGAAACATGCTTGCGAACCACGGCATCCAGTTCTTTGTACACTGAAGGAATTCGCACGTTTAAGTCCATCGATTTGCTATTTAAAGAGCGCACTTCAACGGATAC
>JBNKGN010000334.1:0-3809 GCA_050289845.1 Crocinitomicaceae bacterium
TTGTTGTTCTCATCACCTTCGCCGCTTTTGCCTTTTTGTTTGGTGGAAGAGCAAACAAACGAATTCAATTGAAGGCAAAGAATGCCTTGCTCGAAGGAGCTCTTTCGTCTATTTTCACATTGATGTGTACTGTTGCCGTCAGCGCCTTCTTGATACTATTAATCAACAATGACCTTCGAGGTATTTATCCAGAGGAATTGCTGGAAGGCTTGTTTGTTTTTGAATTATTTACACTCGTTATTGGGGGGATTCCTGCGATACTTATTGGAATGTGGTTTGGCTATTTTTTAAAGAAGGAATTCGGGAAGCAAACGCTTTAGACAGTGTTTTCGTCATTCGGCGTATTTCTCTGCAATCGCTTTCATGCATTTCATCCCGTCTATGGCAGCAGAAATAATTCCCCCCGCGTAACCAGCCCCTTCGGCACAAGGATACACCCCTTTCACATCGGGATGCTGTAGATCTTCATTCCGTGGAATTTGAACCGGTGAAGAAGTACGTGATTCTGGTGCGTGCAATACCGCGTCATTTGTCAGATACCCCTTCATTTTTTGACCGAATTCCACAAATGCTTTACGCAAGCGACGCGCTACCAAATCGGGCAGGACTTTATTGAGATCCACCGATGTCAATCCTGGCTGATACGATGTTTTCGGCAAATCTTTCGATACACGTCCTTCCACAAAATCTTTCATTCGTTGCGCAGGTACCCGTTGATCTCTTCCAGCCGCTTCCCAACAAGCGCGTTCTATTTCTTTTTGGAATTCAAGGCACACTAGAGGATTGCTTTCATATCCTTCAAAGTCTTCGGGATGAATGGCTACCACAATTCCCGAATTGGAATAAGGGTTGTTGCGTTTCGAGGGCGACCAACCATTTGTTACGACTTCCTCTGTGTCTGTTGCACACGGCGCGACAATCCCTCCGGGGCACATACAAAAAGAATACACCCCTCTACCTTCAACTTGCGCCACCAAGGAGTAACTGGCAGGTGGTAAAAATTCGTCGTTGGTTCTTCCGTGGTATTGAATACTATCTATTAAATCCTGACCGTGTTCGATCCGCACCCCCAAGGCAAAAGGCTTCGCGATTAATTCCCAACCTTTATCGTGAAACAGGCGATACATATCTCTCGCTGAGTGTCCCGTTGCAACAATCACCGCTTCAAAGGGCAAGATCTCCGAGTCGTTAACCTTCAACCCTGTAACCTTTCCGTTTTCGGTAAGAATATCTGTAATCTTGCTTTCGAAGTGAATTTTACCGCCTTGATGTTCTATCATTTCGCGCATGGCAACAATGATTTGCGGCAATTTGTTCGTTCCGATATGTGGATGTGCATCGACGAGAATATCCCGACTCGCACCAAATTGCACGAACCATTCCAGGGCTTTTTGCACATCTCCTCGTTTTTTCGAACGCGTGTAGAGCTTTCCATCTGAATAGGTACCTGCTCCCCCCTCACCAAAACAATAATTGGATTCTGGGTTCACTATTCCTTTCTTGTTCAATTCGGCCAAATCTCTGCGTCGTGAACGCACGTCCTTTCCACGTTCAAAAACGATAGGGCGCAGTCCAAGTTCAAGCGCTTGTAGAGCAGCGAACAATCCAGCAGGTCCAGCTCCGATAATCGCTACTTCACGGGCATCTTTGACATTTTGCGGTTGCAACTCCAATCCTGAGGGGAACGAAGCACCTTTTGTGATGCACTCAAAAGTGGCATTGACTTTAATAGCGCGTTTTCGTGCATCGATCGATCGTTTTTTCCAACGATAATCAAACGCATCTTCATCCCAGCCAATTGTTTCGGCTATTTTCTTTCGCAAGAAACCGTCGTCTTGCGCTTGTTCGGGCGTAATTTGAAATTGAACCGTTTGCAGATCCATTAGCCTTCAAAAATGAGAGAAAACCACCATACTTTATTGTATAGTTGCTCAATCGGTTGTGCAATGATCGCATTGTCTTTGATAAAGGCATTGCTTAGTCCGTGCGAATATTTGATTTCCATTCCGAATTTAAAATACGGCGCAAAAAACTCAACGCCACCACCAATCTGCGCTTGAAAATCGTGTTTTTTCAGTTTGATAAATGGATCGGTAAAGTTCTGACTTGCGTCTTGCTGTGATTGAAGATCGAGCGTGTACTGTCCTCCCAACAAAACATACGAAGCGAAATTGTTTACGCGCAAGGTCCGAAATTGGAACATCAACGGAAAATCAAGATTGGTTGAACTGATACGCTCTTCATTCAAAATGTCGCTGCCATCATTCCCTTGATACACATAAGACAACACGCGTTCTTGAAACGATAGGGTTGGAATAAAACGCAAACGAACCACAGGTGTTCCGAGTCGCATGGTTGTAACAATTCCCAATTGTCCGCCTGGCGCCGCTTTTTGGGTCAGCGACTTCAAACCGTACTTTTCGAAGGTATTCAACTCCTTGAACATGGTGAAGCCAGAAGAGTTTCCACCAAGCATGAACCCGAAATGCAATAATTTTTCATCAAAACGACGGTAATTTTGCGGTTTTTCGCGTTGGGCAGTGCTGTTAAATGTCAATAAGAGACAAATGACGAGTAATCTCATAGCTGTAAAAACGTGGCGTCTGTATGAATATTGTACTTTTTGCATGTTAGCCTTTCGTGCCGATGTATATTGTGGCAATACCTCCACTTACCAATTTTGATTCCACATTTTGATATCCTGTTGCCGACATGATGTCCATGAAAGCCTGTCCTTCTGGAAACGCTGCTACAGATTCTGGAAGATACTCATACGCACGTCTGTCTTTAGAAATCGTTCGACCCAAAAAAGGAATAACACGTTTCGAATAGAATCCAAACAATTGTTTTACAGGGAATTTCTTGGGTTTTGAGAATTCGAGAATGACTGCTTTTCCTCCTGGACGAAGAACGCGTAACATATCTGCCAGTCCTTTCTCCAAATTTTCGTAGTTCCGAACGCCAAATCCAACGGTAAGTGCATCAAAACGACCTTCCTCGAACGGCAATTGCTCCGAGTCCCCCAATTGCATGGTTATAACGTCGTCGTACCCTTTGCGTTTCATTTTGTCGATTCCAACGTCCAACATTCCTTGCGAAATATCCACACCAATCACTTCTTTTGGGTCAATTTTCAGTGCTGCAATTGCGAAATCACCTGTTCCGGTGGCAATATCCAGCATGCTTTGCGGCTTGAGGTCTTTCAATTGCTTAATGGCTTTTTTGCGCCAAAGTTTGTCAATTCCCAACGATAAGAAATGGTTCAAGAAATCGTATCGTTTTGAGATATTGTTGAACATTGTCGCTACCTCCTCCTTCTTCGAAGTATCCGTCGCATTGTACGGTTTTACTACTTTTCTTTCCTCTGTCATATCCCCTCAATTTTATCCTACCATGGTATGCCCATTCGGATATTTATAATTCTTACTAATCACACGTTTTCCGACCAAATAAGCCAATGTCAATGTTCCAACACGACCGATAAACATCGCTACTATCAGCACAAATTTTCCTACCGTACTTAATTCGGCGGTAAGCCCTGTCGACAAACCAACCGTACTCGCTGCGGAAACGTGTTCAAACACCAAATCCATAAAATCGTACTTCCCGGACGCCAGCAAATCAGCTTCTGAAATGGCGAGAATGAACGGTCCGATTATATTTCCGATTACGAAGAATAGAAATATCGCATACGCTTTTAAAACAAGGTCGTTCGAGATCGTTCTTTTGAACAATTCCGTGTGTTTTTTTCCTTTGATTGTCGAAATCAGCGATGCCAACATAATCGCAAAAGTCGAGGTTCGAATACC
>JBNKGN010000335.1:0-3768 GCA_050289845.1 Crocinitomicaceae bacterium
CTTCGGCAATTGTTTTGGATTTTAAGTCCAACGTGAAGGGATCGCTTTTTCCTGAGACCAAAGAAATGATAGTAGGAACGGCCATTTTTCCTTCGTTTTTTTCATAGAGATAAGCATATTGCAACAACTGAAGAACGTGCTTTTTATTGGCCATAGATTCCACGATTTCTTCTGGCGTTTCGTCCGATTTTCGCAGTTCGACATCTGCTTGTTGTACCCGTCCGGTTTTGTAATCGACGATACGAATGCGATCTCCCACCGAATCGATACGGTCAATAATTCCACGCAATTTCACTTCTTTGGATGTGCCATTCACGTTTACATGGACTGTCGTTTGATATTCGCGCTCCAAAGCCTCTATAAAAACAGGTTGGGACTGTTGTGAAAGATATTCGATTTCGGCTTTTAAAAAGCGTTCTGTCAATTCCATCGCCATTTTGTAGGACAAGAGGTTCTTTCCTTTCGTAAAAGCTTGTTCTTGCTGGTTGAAATGACGCATAAACTCTCCGTGTAATATCACGATATAGTCTTTAAGCATGCGTTCTACATCGATAGAAGTAATGTTCCGTGGCGCAGGAGTTGTAGGTGTTCCATCTTTCTGAAAACGTGCAAATGGCGCGTACAATTGCTCCAGCGTATTGTGTATGAAGGTTCCGAAGGTACTTTGTTCGAGTTCTTCCTCCACTTCAATTATTTCGCCAAAATCCATTACGTATCGGAAGTAGAAATCGAGTGGACAGGTCAAATATTTTTTCAACATCGAAGCGGAAGTTGAAGCGGCAAACAATTCGTCGAGGCGATTTAAAATTTCGGGGGATTTTTCAATTTCTCGGACCGTATCTTCATGCGCCACTTTTAGTGCATACACCCGTTTTTGCAACCGAATATTCGGATTAATCCGCGCCAATTCCATTTCCATTTGCATCAAATAGCGGCTGGGCTCGTTGCTTCCAATGGATTCGTCGGCACTGGTATATGTCACCAATAACTCTTCACAAGTATGCAGTAATCGGTAAAAGTGGTGTGCGAAAATTCCTTGTTTTTCTCTTGGTGTTGGCAGTTCAAAATAGCGCCGCAAATCCATTGGAATCAATGTTTGAATCGGGTTGGTTGGTGGCAATTGCCCCTCGTTCATCCCCAAACATATGACCCGCTTAAAATCGAGTCCCCGCGTTTCGAGCATTCCCATGATTTGAAGTCCATCGATGGGATTTCCATGATATGCAATGCTTTTGGTACCCCAATGTTGGTTAAATAGCATACGAAAACTCTTCAGGTGCATGTCAGGCAATCCTTCCTGGACCAAATTCTGTATTTCCACCATCGACGCATCGAAACACTGCAAAATAGCACGTTCGAAAGCCATTTCACTTTCCATGCACTCGTACAATTTGGCATTCATTGCACGAAACACGTTGATTGTTTTCGCCCAATCGCTGTTCCAATCCTCCATCATAATCGCGAGCAATTCTCCAACGACGCCCGTAAGTTCTAGGTTTTCAACTTTCAAGAAAATGCGGTTCTTTTGGATAATTTCCGTCTCGATTTTCAACAATTGAGCTTTCTCTTCTTCAGAACAAACCGCCTGAATTAAAGGGTGGTTCCAAAAGGCATTGAGGTCTTGGAAATAAATGGCTGTTGTGCGAAATCGGGTTTTGTTCTCTTGAATGGCAAACACCAAATCGACCCATGTTTTAATCGACGTGTTTCGGATGGGCAATCCCAACGTGATGTTCGCTTTTCCGATGGATTTTGGTAAGTTTTTCACCATCGCTGCGATCAGTGATTCGTCTGCCAGCAGCAATACGGTTTCGCTCAGTTGTTCTTTGGTAAGTTCCGCCAATGCAGACGCAGCTACTTTTACCTGCCCCGTTTTTTGAACGCATTCGACAATTTCCACGTCCATGGGTTTCGTCGCCAAAACATCAAGTGTTCGGTTCATTTTAGGCTGGTCCAAAAATTTGGAAATATCTCTTAGAAAGGCTCCGGCTTCGTGCGAATTCTTCTTCAAATAAAAGGCATCTGCATCAACCAAATAATGACCTCGACCGTAACGTACGATTTGATTGATAATCGTCATTTCTGCTTTGGACAACGCGTTAAATCCTGCGAAAATGTAGTGTCCTTCTTTGTCCTCCGAAAACGCCCGTTGAATGTCGTTCGCTAATTGTTTGTAGGCATTCCCCATGTAACATTGCTCGCGCGCATCAAGTTTGGCATTCAAAGCAAAATAATAAACGGGAAGACGGTCCCAAAATTCCATAAACCGCACCTGGCTTGCCGTCAACTGTTCGTTTCCGAAGCTCCAATTTTCAATCTCTTTGATATCGGCGAGATTTCGGAAGACTTGTTTTGCATCGAGCAAATAGCGGTCAATTTCGTTAAAATCGTTCAATAAGGTCGTTCCCCACTGTAAAAACTCGTCGAAGGAATAATCTTCTTCCGTTTTCGCGTGTTCTAGTTGAATTTCGAACAATTGTAACAGGCATCGCGTGGAATCGATCACTGTTTTATCGGAAAGTGAACGTACCCATTGATCCATGGTGATCATCCGTGGTGCAAAAATGGGTTTTCCGGCAGCTTCCACCAGGGCATTTGCGAGGTACTTGCGCATTCGTTCGGAAGGCAATACCAATGTGATGTGTTTTAAATCGAGCTCTTTTTCCTCAATATATGCGACGATATGTTGAACGAAGGGAATCACGATTTTCGTGTTAAAAAGTTCCAATACGTCGTTTTACTCAGAATGAATGTTTTCGCTTCGGGATAGTAGGCTTCAAACGAGGCGGGAATCCGCACTTTTTTCCGTTTTTCGTAGCTGTACATTCCTGGATCTGCTTTGTACGCCATCATTTTATCGCCGTCTACCTCAATGAAGTCCATTTGCTGTTGCGTATGTGTTTTCCAAAAGTAGAGTTGTTTTTCGTTGCGGTGCATTCGCAGCCATTTCACCCGTTCGGAAACCATATAGTTGCGCCACAATCGATCCATATCGTCCCGCAAATCGGGTGGATTAAAATTTTGAATCAAAGCATTGCGGATACCATTGTCTTGAAAATAAACGGTGTGTGTTTTCTTTAGTTCGTAGCGATGATCGTTGAATAACGAAGGCAAGCGGATGAGCACAAAGGCCTGTTCGAACAGCTCAATATATCGCTCGATGGTTTCATTATCAACGCCACACCGTTGGGCAATATCGTTGTAGGAAATGGGATCTCCGCATTGAAATGCCAAAATTTTCAGCATTTTCATCAATTTATCGCCTTTATTCACGCGATCCTTTGCGCCGAGTTGGGTATGAATCGTTTCGTTAATCATTTCGGACAAGATCGTCGTTGCGTTTTCGAGATCATTGAGCACGGCAGGATAGTTTCCGTAAATCAGCCGTTCTTCCAACAGTTCGGTTTCTGTGGTCAACCCAAAATGCTTCGCACTTTCATTAAACGAAGGCGCGTACAAGGTGAAGAGCATTCCTCCCATTCGAAGCGCTTCCATCAATTCGGGATCCATTAAAGGTGTATACGAACAGGTAACGATCACCGTACTTTTGATTTCTCCCATTAAAACGCGTTCTAAAATATCCTGCAAATTCGAAAGGTATTGAGCTTGTCGAATCACGATAAACGGTGCGTTACTATTGGTGAGGGCCCCTGTGTTTTCTTCGTGTGTTTTTCGCACGGATTTTTCAGAAGCATCGATCACCTCGAAAGGTTGATTTTTCTCTTCAAAAATTTGGGTCAACAAGGTTTGCTTTCCAACGCCTTTGGG
>JBNKGN010000336.1:0-3768 GCA_050289845.1 Crocinitomicaceae bacterium
GATCGCGCTGATCGCTATGTTCGGTAAATCCGGAGGCGGCGGAGGTGGCTACTATGGCGGAGGTGGCTATATCGGCGGTGGCGGTTTCTCCGGAGGAGGTGGCGGATTTGGTGGATTCTCCGGCGGTGGCGGCGGATTTGGTGGTGGCGGTTCGACATCATGTAATACCGTTGGTGGTGCTGGTGGTGGAGGTTACTCTGGCGGTGCTGGTGGTCTACATCTTAGTAACTGTGGTGGTTCACAACGCTCAGGCGGTGGTGGCGGTGGTTCTTTTAGTTCAGGAACCAATCTCGTAGATGGTGGCGCAACCAATACAGGCAATGGCTACGTTGTAATCACGGTTCTTTGTCAACCAACAACATTAACACCCGATGCTGCTCTCTTGTCCGATATTTATGCGACATGTCAATACGACGGTTCAAACGCACCAACTGCAACGGATGATTGCGGAAGTGCAATTACGGGAACACCTGACGTATCACTTCCAATTACTACTTTCGGTACCTACACTGTTATTTGGACTTACAACGCAGGTGGAGGTGTTTCGACGACACAATCACAAAATATTACAGTAGGTGACTCAACAGCTCCAGTAGCTGATAGCGTGGCACTTTTAGAAATTAATGCTGTATGTCAAATAGATTCTTTGATCGCTCCTACCGCAACGGACGCCTGTGCAGGACAAATCGTAGGAACAACGACTACTGTTTTCCCAATTACAACACAGGGAACCAACGTTATCACCTGGAACTTTGACGATGGAAACGGAAATATCACTACGCAGACGCAAAATGTCGTTTTAAATGATACCACAGCACCAATAGCGGATTCGCTTTCATTGCCAGACTTAGAAGGTTGTATTGAAGTTACCCCAAGCGCTCCAACGGGAACCGATAACTGTATGGGAGTAATCACAGCGACGTCCAACCTTCCACTACCAATCACAACACCAGGATTGAATGTTATCACCTGGACTTTTGAAGACGCGAATGGAAATACGACAACACTTACCCAAAACGTTACGGTAAACGGTGTTGATATCAACGTAACACAATTGGGAGGTACACTCACAGCGGATCAAACAGGCGCGAGTTATCAATGGTTGGATTGCGACAATGGAAATGCACCACTTACGGGTGATACCAATCAAATGTTCACAGCGACAGCATTAACAGGAAACTACGCGGTTGCTGTAACATATAACGGCTGTACAGATACTTCCGCATGTATTTTGGTAGATTACACGACTATTGACGAATTGAACGCCAACAGTGTTGCCCTATATCCAAATCCATCGACAGGTCAATTCAACGTAACAACGTCAGACGAAATCGTAGCGATCGACTTATTCGATATGCTTGGACGTTCTGTAGCTGCGATTGTTGATCTATCAAATGGAACTATCGACGGAAGTCAATTGGAAGCGGGAAAATACCACGTACGAATTCAGACGCGAACAACATTGATCACGAAAGAAATTGTACTGATCAAGTAATTTTTTACGACGTAAGGAGAAGGGTTGGCTATGAAGTCAACCCTTTTTTCGTGGAATAAATTTGGATTCAAGGTAATGGAATTGGATATTTAACGTCTAACACCTAAAATCTACTAGAGATGATCGCTATCATTGGAAATGGAATTTCGGGAATCACGGCCGCGCGCCATATTCGAAAAAGAAGTACGGAAGACATCGTTGTGATCTCTGCGGAATCCAACTATTTCTTTTCGCGCACCGCCTTGATGTATGTGTACATGGGACATATGAAATTTGAGCACACGCAGCCGTATGAACCGCATTTCTGGGAAAAGAATAACATCCAACTCAAGCAAGCGAAAGTCACGGGAATCGATCCAAACGAAAAAATGTTGGAATTAGATAACGGAGAAACCGTCGTATATTCTTCTTTGATTCTGGCCACTGGTTCGAAGCCCAACAAATTTGGTTGGAAAGGTCAAGACCTTCAACGCGTCGGTGGTTTGTATTCAAAACAAGACCTCGAATATATCGAAAAATGTAGTGATGGATTAACATCTGCTGTAATTGTCGGTGGCGGTTTGATAGGTATTGAATTGGCGGAAATGTTTCTCACCCGAAATATCGAAGTGCATTTTCTTGTGCGCGAAAGTCATTTTTGGGGAGGCGTATTGCCGAAGCGCGATGCGCAATTCATCATGGCACATTTTGAAAAACACCATGGATTGCACATGCATTACCAAGAGGAATTAGACGAAATTGTCGGAAACGAAAATGGTGAGGCCTGTGCCGTAATTACTAAAAAAGGCCAGCGCATCGATTGCCAATTTGTAGGGCTCACAGCAGGTGTGTCACCGAATATTGGTGTCACCGAAAATTCGGGAATTGAAACAGATCGGGGAATTTTGGTCAACGAATTTCTCGAAACAAATGTGAAAGATGTTTATGCCATCGGCGATTGCGCGCAATTCAAAGTGCCTTTAGCAGGACGTCGTTCTATTGAACAAGTTTGGTACACCGGAAAATTCATGGGTGAAACTGTTGCAAAAACCATCACTGGAGATCGCACGTCATACCAACCGGGACACTGGTTCAACTCCGCCAAATTTTTCGACATCGAATACCAAACATACGGTGATGTGCGATCTATACTTACTGAAAATCAGAACGAATTCATCTTTGAAGATCGATTGAAAGACGTACTACTTCACTTTGTTTTTGAAAGAGACACTATGAAATTTGTAGGAATCAACAATTTCGGCATTCGTTTGCGGCATCCTATTTTCAACGAATGGTTGTTGCAAGGCGCGACGATGGAAACGGTGCTCAGCGATTTAAAAACCGCCAATTTCGATCCTGAATTTTACACACATTACGAAGAGCGCGTTATCGACGCTTTCAATAAACAGTTCAATACTTCCATCACAGCAAATAAAGCTAAATGGTGGCAAACACTCATCGCGAAGTAATTATGGAAAATACAAACTACTCACTTTCGGGACAAGAGGCACAAAAACTGAGTCTTACCAACAAAATTGGAATCGCTCTTTTTGTTATTGGCATCTTGGGATTGTTGGAATTGGCTGGAGCTTCTGTGATTCAGAAACAGAGTGCTGATAAATTGGCTTCTGGAAAATTGATCATTCTTTTGTCCTTCGCAAGTATGCTCCTTGGTGCTTTTTTATTCAGTAAAAAACACGGAAACTTTGGGCTGCGTGCAATTTATTTCAATGCGACGAATGGAACGCAAAAAATAGGATTGCTCATCGGAGCTATTGGCCTGGGAATTATTGGAGCAGCGTGGGCAGGAGTGAAATTGCAACCAGAAACGGCGTATTTATGGATCTCAATGTCTATGATGGGGGCAGGGATTCTGATCTACACCTACGGAAGCTATGCGCGTCATACTGCTGGTATTAAGAACAATTTCGTGATGTTCAACTCCCTCTCCAATAGTGGCATTTTAGGATGGGTTGCAGGAATTGCCCTCACCTTATTTTATGTACAACTGTATTGGTTCCCTGAGTCTTTGGAAGCCCTTATTCGATTGTTTGATCCTCTCGCGTATCTTTTTACGGGAGCGGCGGCCGGCCAATGGTTCGTTTATGGAACAGTCTATACCTTTTTGATTTTATTCCTAGGATTTAAATTCATCATCAAATACCGACACAACCGTTATCAAATCATCCGAACGATCTCTGTGATGCTATTCCAATTGGTGTTTGCCTATACCCTTCCAAAAATCCTCGAATCTTTTGTTGAGTTTCAGGGATATTTCGATTTGGATCTAAAAA
>JBNKGN010000337.1:0-3758 GCA_050289845.1 Crocinitomicaceae bacterium
AAATATTTTAAAAGAAAATTTGAACACCATTTTATTTTATTCTTTGAACTCACTTAAATATAAAATAAAATCAAATCATTTTAACCTAAATCAAATAATTTTTTTTGAAAATTTAAATTTATTGAGAAAAATGGTTCACAAATCGAAATAGGAATTTCGGGATGTGACATGTGCACTCCGCCGTTTCTTGGGCATTTCCTGAAAAAGCCCCAGCTAAGAACACTATCGTGAGCGCCTTGAGAGACCATTTATTCAAATTTCTAAACATCTGACTACTAGATATTTTCATGTAAAAAACTGTTCGTCCTTAGTCAAAAAAACACTTTTTGACGGAAGCAAATTTAGCAGAATTGTTACATTCCATGACAGTTTTATGACAATTTTGGAGAGACTTGATTTAATTTAAAATGATTCTAAATAAGTGTTAAAATTTGTTATCGCGCAACTTATCGAAACTCAGGTATTTCCATATTTAGATATATGATCGGCACGATGATTGATCGAACAATTTTGTATTTTTGAATTTCTAATAGAAAAAGCAATGATAAAGCCATTCCAAATTCTTTCGATTTTCCTTATTCTGAACGGATCACTTTTCGCGCAGCAAGGGGACGTAAACGTAATTAAGGACCCGAGAATTAATGCGCTTGTCGCGAAACAAAGTGAAATCACGCCACCAGACATCAACCCAAAGATTGACGGTTTTCGCGTTCAATTGTTTTTCGATTCGGAAAGAGCAGCTATTGACAATGCACGTTCTCGTTTCATTTCGCAACATCCCCATGTGGATACGTATGTAGAATACAATGCGCCCAATTACTACCTTAAAGTAGGTGATTTCCGAACACGGTTGGAAGCGGAAAAAATAAAAGCTTCTGTTGAAGCGGAATTTCCCACTAGTTTTGTCATTCCTGAAGAAATCAACCTTCCGCGCTTGCGTAAAGAGGAAGACAAACAATAATCGCCAATATGGATCAATCCTTTGGTAAACCGTACAAGCTTTGTAATAAAAAGCAAATTGATACTATTTTCGCGACGGGAAGAACGCAAAAGCAGTACCCTCTCATTGCGCGGTATCAGTCCATGGAATTGAACTCAAACATGCCTTTTCAAATGGTGATTTCCGCACCTAAAAAAATGTTTCGGTCGGCAGTAAAACGAAATCGAATCAAACGTATTTGCCGCGAAGCTGTACGAAAAAACAAAACTGAATTGGAAACCTGGCTGAACGAACACCATTCTCAATTGGGCATTTTTCTTCTTTACACTGGAAAGGAAGAATTGACGCACGAAGGATTGGAACGAAAAACACAACAACTGTTTCATAAAATAATTGAAGATCTACATGCAACGAACGCTTAATTTTATCCGAACCCCGTTTTTGGTGCTTGCCACTGTTTTCTATGCTTCCTTTGGAATAGCTCAAACCAACGGATTTGAAGTTATTCGAAGTCTGGAGATCATGAACGAGATCTACCAGAATCTTGAGAAGTACTACGTGGATGACCTCAACGCTGGGAACATGTCGAAAACGGCAATTGATGCAATGCTGCACGAGTTGGACCCGTATACCGTTTATTACCACGAAACGGACATCGAGGATTACCAACTGATGACAACAGGTCAATATGGTGGAATCGGTGCCTTGATTCGTAAAGTAGATGATTATACGTACATCACCGAACCGTACGAGGGGAATCCCGCTCAAAAGGCTGGACTTCGCGCTGGAGATAAAATTTTATCCATCGATGGCAAAGACATGAAGGACAAACCTTCCGATGAAGTATCAACCGCGCTGAAAGGACCAAAAGGAACCGAACTTACTATTGTTGTTGAACGAGAAACGGAAGGAAAAAAAACGTTTAAATTCCTTCGCGACGAAATCAAACTGCCAGATGTTCCATATTCGGGAATGATTAAAGGAAAGATTGGTTATATCAAGTTGAATAGCTTTACACGTTCCGCGTCTGCTGAAGTAACGGCTGCGTACGACGAATTGAAAGCCGCTGGAATGGAACAGTTGATCTTCGACCTTAGAGGCAATGGTGGAGGATTGTTGATTGAGGCGGTGAAAATCGTGAATTTGTTCGTGCCAAAAGACGAGGTTGTCGTTACCACAAAAGCGCGTGTTTCGGATGAAAATCGGATCTATACAACCATGGCGTCCCCAAAAGATTTGGACATCCCTGTGATCATTCTCGTGGATGGTTCTTCTGCTTCTGCGAGTGAAATTGTTGCTGGAAGTTTACAAGATTTGGATCGTGCCGTTATTGTTGGGACAACATCATTTGGAAAGGGTCTGGTGCAACGTACCTATGACATGAGTTATGGCTCGAAGGTGAAAATAACCATTGCCAAGTACTACACTCCTTCTGGAAGATGTGTGCAGCGGTTGGAATACTATGACAAAGCAGACGGCGATCGTCCCGAAGAAGTTCCAGATTCCTTGCTTCAAATTTTTCACACGCGCAATGGTCGCGAAGTGATCGATGGTCGCGGTATTGAACCCGACGCAGAAGTGGATCCAGGCACTTTCAGTCGATTGACAAGTACTTTGTACGCCGAAAATTTTATCTTCGACTATGCGACAGCATACTTCTATGCACATCAAGATGCGCCACCTGCAGCAGATTTCAGCATGTCAGAAGAAGAGTACGCGAAATTTAAGGCATACGTTTTGGCGCAGGACTTTGATTATTCTACGGCTTCCGAAGAACGCTTAAAGAAAATGAAAGAAACAGCAGAGGATGAAGGTTTTTACGAAGATCTTTCTGCTGAATACGAAGCTCTATTGAAAAAAGTTGTGCCGTCAAAAGAACGCGATTTGGAGAAGTTCGAAAGTGAAATCAAGCAATTATTAGAAAATGAAATCGTTTCACGATTCCATTATCAAGAAGGACGTGCTGTGCATTCGTTTAAAGAGGACGTCTTTATGCTAAAAGCCATAGAAATTTTCGAAACCGACAAACAATACGATACGATTCTTGGAAAATAAACGTTGTTACTGTAGTTCCATTAACTACTGCGTATGCTAAGCCGTTACTTCGGTCCACGGATTCATTCTCAAATTCACGTTTTTATCCTCTGCGCACTCGCAGCAGGAATCGTGTTTAGCAAATTCATTATGTCTTTAGGCATGATGCTGCTTTTGCTTAATTTGATCGTAGAAGGGCACTTTTCTGTTTATTGGAAGAATCTAAAGGCATCGCGTCTCTTTCATTGGGTTGGGTTATTCTTTGTACTGCATCTCATCGCGTTATCCTGGTCGCAAAACCTTGAGTATGGCTTTCACGATATCAAAGTAAAACTACCCATGGTAGTAATTCCGATGATTCTCGCTGCCAAGCCCATCGTTGAACGTCGACAACTTAAATGGATTCTTGGATTGTTTCTCGCAAGCGTACTATTTGTTACGTTCACCAATTTCTTTTGCTATCAGCAACTATTTGGCGAGCGGAGTTACACAGACATTCGAGGCATGTCGCTGTTCGATTCCCATGTCCGTTTGGCCCTCATGGTTGTCATGGCAATTGCGGTCGCAGTCCAGTTATATCGTTGGCGCGTTCTTCCCGTATTTTTAATGACGGGCATCGTTGTATGGCTGCATTTTTACACGTACTTCAGCCAGGTACTTTCCGGTGTGATGGTACTTATCGGTGTGTACACCATCTACGGATTTTATTGGCTATACCGTCGATACAAAGTTTTGGCATTCGCTAGTTTAACCATCGTGTTGACCACCATAATTGCCAGTCTTG
>JBNKGN010000338.1:0-3728 GCA_050289845.1 Crocinitomicaceae bacterium
TTTCGCGTCTCCCACGGGCAATTCCATGGAGTATTTCCCTTCTTCCTCGCAAACAGCACCAATGGTCACGTCACTTCTGTAAATAACGACAGCGCCAATAAGCGGTTCGCCATTTTGATCCGTCACACTTCCAGCTAAAATTCCCATTTCTGATTGCGCGTAGCTTCCAGAAGCCACCAAAAGTGCCATTAAAAAGAAAAAAGTTCTCATGGTAAAAAAATGAAATAGGCTGGATATAAAAAATACCCAGCCTAATATGTAAGAATTACAATCTACTTGTTGTATACTTTGAATTGCTTAACAGCAGTTCCCATTTTCACGTTAACGATGTAAATTCCTTCAGGAGCATCAAAAGGTACTGTTGGAAGCAACATTCCCGAGCTCACAAGAGCGCCTGACATATCGTAAACAGCATATTCTCCGTCGAAATCTGCGTCGTATGAAAAGTTAATTTCGCGTGTTTCATTATTGATAAATGCGTTCACATTCGACAACTGTGCTTCTTCCAAAGAATTTGGATTGTAGATCAATTCGATATCATCGATCAATACTTCGTCGTTTGGATCACCGCCACCAGGTGTGCTATTCGTTGTAAAAGTCACCAAAATGTATTCAACAGTTGATGCAGGTCCGCTGTAATCGAACGCAATTGCAATGCGTTCCCAACCTGTTGTTTCACCGTAATTCAATTCTGCTGTTGCAACAACATGTGATGATGACGTTGCATCTTCCGGATCCTTGTAATCGTAATTATCGTGTAATGTCGCTTTAACACGAGCAATTTCGCCTCCAGTAATAGGTGTAAATTTCGCCCAAAAAACCAATGAATCGGGCATATCTGTAATTGCTTCAGAAAAATCAGCATCACCTGTCACTGTTTTGTTATGATTGGCAGGATCCGAGGCTGTAAAAGACCCCATGTTAATTTGTCCCAAAGTCATGTTTCCATTTGCGGTAACATTGAAACCAGCGTCTCTTGACCAAATGCGTGCACTTGTCAAACCGCTTGAACCAGGACGTACATCTGTGGAAGGTTCAATTTGAACATCTGCGAATCCGCTAAAACCTCCAGAAGCAGTCATAAAACTGTTCCAATTCACGGGCTCTTCACCTGAAGATACCGATTCCCATGCTTCTAAATCGCTATTTCCAATTTGTGTTTGTCCAATAGAGGTCATCGACAAAAGTGCAGCGGTCGTAAATAGTAATGTTTTTTTCATATAGTTCTCATTTGTTCCGACAAATATAGGATAATCGGGGTTCATTATATCAGTGCTTTTGATAATTCATATTGCAGTTTTATTCATTCGCCCTATTATCCACCAACACTCTTTACACTCAATTCGTTATAAAATTGAACCCTACAATTCAATTAGTATGAACGCCAAACATATCAGTAGCGTCAATGAAGCGATTCTTGTATTACGGCATTTCATTGATTTAAGCGCACGACTTCTTCCATTTTTAGAAGAATTAGAGCAAAAGCAGCGCCCCACCGTTCGCGACCTTGTCAGCAAGCAAAAAATCATCGAAGTTTACAGCAGTTATGATTTCGACACGAATACTTCAAAATTGTTGATGAATTCCAACGCACTTGAACTTATTAAAAAATCGTTTGAGACCATTTGTTCAAGAGAAACCAAGCATGGACGCAGGGGAAAATGCACACCATTACGTCAATTCTTACTAGAGCACAATCGTTTGCAGCAGAATTGGTGGCGCATTGAAGCAAATTAAACTTACTTGCTTACATTTGCCTAATGGCAAAACAAAGTGATCCTGGATTAGGCTCTAGTTACACAAAAGAGATAAAACGACTCGTTAATAGCGATGGTTCGTACAATATGGTTCGGCACGGAGCACTCAAGGGAATTCGTGACTTTTACAAGTATTTGATTGAAATTTCCTGGTGGCAGTTTATGCTTCTTTCGGCATTGTATTACCTCCTCATCAATGGCTTATTTGCGTTCGTCTATTTGATAGTAGGTATCGATGGAATCACAGGGATACAAGAAAATGCATCCGATTTCCTCAATGCTTTCTTCTTTTCGGTACAAACATTTACTTCTGTCGGATATGGACATCTGGCTCCTCACTCAATGGCAGCGAGTATCGTCGGAACGATCGAATCTTTTGCAGGATTAATGAGTATTGCGCTGATCACAGGACTTTTATACGGACGCTTCTCAAGACCCACTTCCAAACTGGCATTTTCACAGAATATTATCATCACTCCGTATCAGGAAGAAATGGCGATGATGTTTAAAATGGTCAACAAACGAGATTCGATATTACTAAATGCCCATGTGCGAGCTATCCTCATAATGGATCGTGGCGGGGATGTCGATCAGTTCAATAAAATGTATTTTCAATTGGATTTGGAACTGGATAAAATCAACTTTTTCCCGTTAACCTGGACTATTGTCCATAAAATTGACGCCAAATCCCCAATCTTTGAAATGAGTGTACAAGAATTGAAAGCACGCAATGCAGAAGTGCTAATACTTGTAGAAGCGTTCGATGAAACACATAGCCAAATGATCACCGAAAAACGGGCTTACGGCGGCGAACAATGGCTTGACGGGGTGAAATTTGAGCGCAACTTCGCGATTAACAACGCCGGTATTTTGGAACTATTTATTGAAGATCTGGACAAAGTAACGCCTCTATAAACTGCAATCAATCGTTAACGTAGCAACGATGGGATTGTGATCCGACAACCGCTCTTGCTCACCATCCACGCACATTTTTGGCTCTTCAATTTTCAAATCAATGATTTTTGAACATCGTGATTTTCGCAAGAAAATGAAATCAATCCATTTCACAGTACCGTCAGACTTCATGAGTTTTTGATCGGAAAAATTAGCCGTTTGAGCGAAATTTAAAAAAGACAAAACAAAAGGTCAAACGCATCCTTGAAAAACAGATAAAAATGAAGAATAAAAAGCGCGTTGCGAACGATTTTCTTACTTTTGATTCTGTGAATAACGTTCCAATAGATCCAACCGTTTCGCTTCCTGTAATGGAGCAATTTTACACCATTCAAGGAGAAGGCTCCCACAGTGGTCGGGCAGCGTATTTTATTCGACTTGCGGGGTGTGATGTCGGTTGCGTTTGGTGCGATGTAAAGGAAAGTTGGGATGCGGGAGCTCATGAGACATTAACCATCGAATCGTTGGTAGAAAATGTACTTGCAACGAAAACCGATTTTTGCGTTATCACCGGTGGAGAACCAGCAATGTACGACTTGAACACACTCTTGAATTTATTAAACGTCAATGGAATTGAAACCGCGATTGAAACTTCGGGGTGTTATCCTTTGAAAGGGGACATCGATTGGTATTGTTTTTCGCCGAAAAAATTCAAAGCTCCTGTAGACGAAGCATACACGAAAGCGGATGAATTAAAAGTCGTTATTGCACATCCCTCCGATTTTGATTGGGCAGAAGGTCATGCCGCACGTGTCGAAGCCGATTGCGCTTTGTACTTGCAACCTGAATGGTCGAAACAGGAACGATTTTTGCCTTTGATAATTGACTATGTGAAGCAGCATCCAAAATGGAGAATTTCGCTGCAAACACACAAATTTATGAACATACCTTAATATCATTCTATGAAATACGGATTCTCCCTGCTAATTCTTTTGTTCGTTGTAGGTTTTGCCAATGCACAATATTCGACGAGTAATAAAAAAGCGATTAAATTGTTTGAAGCAGGAATGAAAGCAC
>JBNKGN010000339.1:0-3718 GCA_050289845.1 Crocinitomicaceae bacterium
AGGAATTTGATTTTTTTCTCCCATTTACCCAGTAACAATAAGGGATACAGCGTTCTAATTAGCCAAATGCTAGGATATTAGGTATAAATACCCATTAGAAACCGTATTTGTACCCTTGTGATTTTCAAAGAGTACCGCTATTTTTTCCAAAAAAAATGAGTCGCATAGAATATACAGATGCTCCTGGTCAAAACCGCAAACGAAGAATAAGAACCGCAGAAGGGAACTTTTTCTGTTTAATTCAACCCGACCGTGGCCCAGAGGTCAACCGTCAAAATTACAATTCCGGAGCTTCCTGGGCTTATGCCATTTTAGGACCCGATCTGAAGCGACCAGGATCGCAACAAACCAATACTCCAACAGCCACTAAAGCTGGTTTTACAAGTGGATGGTACGGTCAAAATCGTCCCTCGTCAACATTTTATACCAATCGTTATAATCAAGACACCTGGATTTTGGGGCACATGATCAATGGTGCCTGGGGTGGTTCGGGTGCTTCATGGCAAAACCTAACGCCTTTAACGCATACGGCGAATATGAATCACAAAACGATAGAATCAAAAATGAATGAATATTTGACGCAAAGTTATGCTTACGAAAAGGCCCATAAGGGTGTTGCACTGTATTGGTATGGCATTGAATATTTGGTGGAATGTTCCACGGCTCCCTTTGCTGATAATCAAAGGAATGTGTCGACTAATTTATACGCCTATGCTCCTGAATTTATCCGCGTTACCTGGCGTGCTATACGTATCCAGAAACGCACCGATTTACTTCCGAATCAAATTCCGAACTTTTTGGCAAACTGCAATTTCAATTATGTGAACAATCTCCCTTTTACTATTCCGAATTTTTCGGGAGCCATTCGAAACAACGGAATTCTTCCTCAGGGAACGCCGAGCGCTTATGGTGGAGGAATTATCAACTCGGGATACAATCTCGGTCATGCCAGAAACAACAATTTTGACGGCTCGTGCGATGTTTTCCAATTTTAGGGCATAAAAAAAGCCTGATTCTAATTGAACCAGGCTTTCAAAATTTAGGCGTTGATTCTATAAATCAAACTTGATACCTTGCGCAAGTGGCAAGTCATCCGTATAGTTAATCGTATTTGTTTGACGGCGCATGTAAATTTTCCAGGCATCCGATCCCGACTCACGACCTCCACCTGTTTCTTTTTCACCACCGAAAGCACCTCCGATCTCTGCACCTGAAGTACCGATATTTACGTTGGCAATTCCACAGTCAGAACCTTGAGCAGATAAAAATGCTTCTGATTCTTTGATGCTGTTGGTCATAATTGCTGAAGACAAACCTTGCGGCACATCGTTTTGAATAGCAATGGCATTTTCAACGCCACCAGAGTATTTCATGATGTATAAGATAGGTGCGAAGGTTTCGTGCTGAACGATTTTAAACGAGTTTTTCGCTTCGACAATAGCTGGTTTCACGTAGCATCCAGACTCATATCCTTCTCCTTCGTATACTCCTCCTTCTACAAGAATGTTTCCACCTTCTGCTTTTGCAGCTTCAAGTGCATCGAGATACATTTGAACCGCATCTTTGTCGATCAGTGGCCCAACGTGGTTTCTTTCATCCAAAGGATTTCCGACTTTCAATTGACCGTATGCATTTACAATCGCATTAACGAAGGTATCGTAAACATCTTCGTGGATAATCAAACGGCGCGTTGACGTACAACGTTGACCTCCTGTTCCGACAGCACCAAATACGGCACCTGGAAGAACAATTTTAAGATCTGCTGAAGGCGTAATGATGATCGCGTTATTTCCACCCAATTCGAGAAGTGATTTCCCCAAACGAGCACCAACTGCGGCACCAACCGATTTCCCCATACGAGTTGAACCTGTTGCTGAAACCAAAGGAACGCGTTTGTCTTCGGCCATTAATTTACCGATTTCCGCGCCTCCGATCACCAAACCAGAAACTCCGTCAGGAACGTTGTTTGCGTCGAAAACTTCTTTTGTAATTTGCTGACAAGCAATCGCTGTGATCGGTGCTTTTTCTGATGGTTTCCAAACGCAGACATCACCACAAATCCAAGCCAGTGCTGTATTCCAGTTCCAAACGGCTACCGGAAAGTTGAATGCTGAGATAATCCCAACGATTCCAAGTGGATGGTATTGCTCGTACATTCGGTGTCCAGGACGTTCCGAGTGCATCGTTAAACCGTGCAATTGACGGGAAAGACCTACTGCAAAATCACAGATATCAATCATTTCCTGAACTTCACCCAAACCTTCTTGAAGTGATTTTCCCATTTCGTAAGAAACCAATTTTCCAAGTGGCTCTTTGTATTCACGTAATTTCTCTGCCAATTGACGCACTACTTCACCACGTTTTGGTGCAGGCCATTTACGCCATTCCTTAAAGCCTTCTTGTGCTTTCAAAATCACCGCTTCGTAATCCGCTTCCGTAGCTGAATTCACACGTGCGATTACCGTTCCATCTACGGGAGAAATCGAATCGATTATCTCTCCGCGAGTATTAAACCAGCGACCTCCAGTAGAAGCCCCGTTGTTATTTTCTTCGATTCCTAATTGCGAAAGAATGTTCGCAATTCCTAGGTCCGTCATTGTTTCTGCCATAATTCTAGTTGTTGTTAAATAAATTATTGGTGCTACAAAATTACGTTAAATAATTGAGTTAGCCAGTAGTCCTTCATCCAGTTTTGGACGATCCTTCGATCCATTTCCTGACAAATTTCACACCTTCTTTTTTTTCAATCTGGTCGCCCCCGATTGCCAAAACCAATAGACTCCAGCAAGCAGTGCACCAATCGTAGTTGCCACTATATACACCCACAAATGCTCTAAATGTCCTGACGCAAGGGCGGGCGCCAAACTTCTAAAAGGATTCATACTCGCGTTGCTAATAGGCCCGGCAAACAAGGCTTCTAAACCAACAGTCATTCCGATAGCTACCGGTGCCCATCTTTTCTGGTAGGAATCCCCCTGGGAAGTCATCAAAATCACGAGCAACAGAAGAAATGTGAGGATGATTTCCATTACTAATGATTGCATTTCTGAACCTTGTGGCAACGATGCCCCCAACAATTCACTTTGCGGAAACATCAATCTCAAGGAGTAGCTTGCGGTAACTGCACCCATAAATTGGGCGATCAAATACGGAAGCAGATCTTTTTTGGGGTGTATTTTCAGCACAACAAACGTGAGCGTTACCACAGGATTCATGTGCGCCCCGGATTTATTTCCGAAAGCAAAAATCATAATCATCACGATCAATCCCCAGGCAGTTGCCACCCCGAAATGTGAAATCATACCGTGCGTCTCGGCATTAATTGTCATGGCTCCCGTTCCACAAAAAATAAGGAAAAAGGTAGCGATGGTTTCAGTAATATAACGACTCATAAATATGCACTTGCGAATTCTTTACAATACACTTTGATCAAATCGCGGACGCTGTTAAAAACTGCGGCTATTTCCTCGGGGCTTCCAGTTGCTCCATATGGATCGGGGAAACTGTGATGAAATTTGAACGCATTGGAAGGAAAATATGGGCATCTTTCTTTCGCGTTATCGCAAACCGTGATGATGTAATCGAAATCGACATTTACATATTCGTTCACGTTATTTGATGTGTGTTGCGTAATATCGATCCCAACTTCCTTCATTGCAGCGATCGCTTTTGGGTTGACCCCATGCGTTTCCACACCTGCCGAATAGACTTCCGTTCC
>JBNKGN010000340.1:0-3718 GCA_050289845.1 Crocinitomicaceae bacterium
CGTACAATAAATGGTTTCTAATGCAGAACCAATGACTTCTGCTGCTGCAATAAGGCACATTTCGGCGTGGTTACTACCAACACTAGTATTAAATTTTTGCGCCAAATAAATGGATCGTCCAGTGGCAAGTCCTTGTTTGTTGATTTCAATCGCTAAGTCTTTAATTGCCTGCGTTTGGATAGTGACACCGTTAACTTTGCTGATAATAATGTCGCCGTTTTTCAATACCCCTACGCTATAATTGGTTGCTCCTCCAGGAAGTTTCCCAGCAATGATTTTCGCAGCTTTTTCTGGATCCATACATTTATAATTGAATGATTTCCGGAAAAATACGGACAAAATCCACGCATTAGCATCCGTACATATACGGTAACTATTAGGACTATGTGCGTTTTTTTAATGCTAACGTAAATAAAATGGATGTGCACCAAAGAGAGGGGAACATTAAGAATCGCGCAAAGCTTTCTTTTTCTTTTTGTCCAAACGAATGCCGCCCACCAATTGCAATGTGTTGTAAGTCTGCCTGTAGGCAATTTCCTTGAAACGCATGGATTTCACATCAAAATTCGCTTGTAACCACAAGAAATATTTTGGTTTCGAATAACCAACGACAAAACGCAAATCAATCCGTGGTGCCAATCCGACAAAACCACGAGAATCAACTCCAGCAGAAAATATTTTCGCCTGCAAGACACCTCCAAGACCACCAAAAACGGCCGCTTGCCAATGTTTCCAACGATGCACGTATGCGTAACCAGGCACCAATCCAATGTCGAGTGCAGAGAAAGCATTCGAGCGATACGCATTCACACTCGTATCTACAATCGATTGAGGGAGCAAAGGAATGGAGTCATTTCCCGATCCGAAAAAGTTAAAAGTGCCTTTAAAATACCACGTTCCATGGGATTGATTATAGTCGCCCGTTCTACCTAAGACCGACGTCATTTTGAATTTTTTTGAACGGAAATACCAGGAATTGATGGAGACACTCACAGATCGTGTGTCTTGCATGAGACTATTGGGCTTCAATTTGTTAAGCGTGTCATTCCACTTATAAGCATTCTTGATGGCGTACCCTCGATAGTTGCGAATGTCCAAATCCCAATAAGTTTGCTTGATATTAAAATTCAAGCCAAGATCTTGATAATTGGCAGTTCCGTAGCGACTTTCAGGACGTAGATGCCCAGGCATGGAGAATCCAAGTCGCAGGGCAAACCATTTGTACGCAACGCCGAACCCTAAAACAAATTTCTGATTGTGACGGTATTTGATTTTGTCGATACCGCTTGCGTAATTTCCTTTGATGGAAAAAGGGGCAGAACTGAATCCGAGATCACTGTATAAAACGATCTTGTCGCGATACGAATTGTACGGCAATGTGTCCGATTCCTGCGCGCTAGCAACACAAAAAGCAAGCAAAAATCCAATAATAAGGAGTTGTTTCACAGGTCAAATGTAAACAATCGTCACATGAGATGTATAGAATACGAACGAATTTTGTCCTGTGATTCGTAAAATGAAATGACCATAAATTGATGGAGATTGCGTAAATTCAAGCGCTGTGAATAAAAAGTCAAATCGATACCTGATGCTTCTTGCAACACTGGCACTTGCTTGGTATGTGGGCTGGTTTTTATTGGATACGTTCGTGCCTAAATTCGGTCATTTGCCTTCTTTTTCAATTAGAGCAAACAAGATTGGAAATCCCGAAGAGCTCGGTCGAAAGCTATTTTTCGATCCGCGTTTGTCCTCCGATGGGACCGTTTCCTGCGCAACGTGTCATTTACCCGAATTGGCTTTTACGGATGGAAAAACGAAATCGGAAGGAGTAGCAGGGCGTCATTCATTTAGAAATGCACCTTCCTTATTGAATATTGGCGATGCGCCTGTTTTTATGTTCGATGCACACATTCGATCACTAGAAGAACAAGCGATTGTACCGATTCAGGATTCCAATGAGATGAACAGCCGGATGGGAGATCTTATTCAGCGATTAAAAAACGTTCCCGAGTATGCCGATGCCGCGAAGAAAATTTATCACCGTTCTTTCGATCCGTGGGTACTAACGAGATCGCTTGCGGCATTTGAAAGAACTTTATCATCAAAAAACAGTGCTTTCGATGCGTATCTGAAAGGGGAGGAGCATGCCGATTGGAATTCGGAAGCCGAAAATGGATGGAAACTCTTTCAAAAATTGCGGTGTATTGAATGCCATCAGCTACCCAATCTGACCAACTATGAAGCAAGAAATAACGGATTGTATGATGATTATGGTGACGATCAGGGGAGATTTCGCATTCACGGCGATTCATCGGAAATCGGTGCGTTCAAAGTGCCGAGCCTCAGAAATGTCGCGCTCACAGCCCCGTACATGCATGACGGAAGTTTGAAAAGTTTGGAAGCCGTAATAGATCATTACAGAAAAGGAGGAAGTATGCATCCGAATAAAGCTTCAATTATAAATAAAAATGTAATTTCAACCGAAGATGAGAAATTCTTAATACAATTTCTTTATTCGTTAACCGACACGTCCTATATGGTAAATTTCAGGTGAGAAGTTTGCATAATGGATTGTTAGGCAGTAGGTTTACAGATGTATGTATCAAAAATTTTAGTAGAAATTACTATGTATACATAATATTGGCTAGGTTTTTGCGTTTTAGTCTGTAACCAAATGTATTATTAACAGTTATGGGGATGTAAAGTCTGCAAGCTTTGCAAAACCAAAACTAGAACTATTAAACCAGAACCAATGGCAGTGAACCCTGTTTACCACCAAAATAATGACCGACTTCAGGAGGAGTTGATGATTATAACGGAGGCGAAGGAAAATCCGGAGCGATTCGGCCCACTGTACACGAAGTATCACGAACAGATATTTCGTTACATCTAT
Source organism: Crocinitomicaceae bacterium (assembly GCA_050289845.1). Taxonomy (GTDB): domain Bacteria; phylum Bacteroidota; class Bacteroidia; order Flavobacteriales_D; family Crocinitomicaceae; genus UBA4466. The sequence continues at coordinate 2,894 of JBNKGN010000340.1, forward strand.
CAACGGATGGATGACGAGGATTTGGCTTTTGATGTAACATCTCAAGTATTTGTAAAAGCATTGAAAAATTTGCACAAATATGAATACAGAGGCGTTCCGTTTTCTTCTTGGCTCTATCGCATTGCGAAGAGTGAATTGTATCAAGCGTTTCGCGATAAAAAAGCGAGAAGAACGGTGAATGTTGAAAGTATGCATCTTTTTGAAATGATTGAAGAGTTTGAAGAAGACGATTCATCAGTAAACAAAAAGAAGCTCTTCCAATGTTTGGCTTTATTGAAAGACGATGACTTGCAGTTGATCGAATTGCGTTATTTCGAGAAAAGATCGTATCGAGAGATAGGTGAAATAATCGAGATTACCGAAAATAACGCGAAAGTACGGACGTTTAGGGCATTGGAACGATTGAAGAAGCTTTTTATGAAATAAGTTAATACTACAGAATGGAAAAAATAAAAACCATTTTAGACCGACAACCACTTAGTTCACAACACATCAGGTCTAAACAGGATTTTGGAAAGGTAATGAAAGGTGCTAAAGGTATCGCTTCACCGATCTGGAAGTCATCATGGTTCTACGGGACAGTTGGTGTTGCAGCAGTAGCAATAGTCGTTACCGCCGTAACACTCACGAATTCTGAAAGTCCAGAGAAACCTGACGTCTCGAGTCAAATGACAGCGAGTACGATTGAAGACCACAAAGAATCGAACGAAGTAACAGCCACGGAACTGCCACCAGAATCGGAGACGCCCAAAGAATTGGAGCAGATTGCGGTCGAGAAACCAAAGGAAGAAACGCCTGTAGTGACCCAAAAACCGAAGGAAAACG
>JBNKGN010000341.1:0-3698 GCA_050289845.1 Crocinitomicaceae bacterium
GTGCTAAGGACATGTGCCGATGTACCACACAACTTGGTATAGGTTTCGATCAAATTGCCCGAGATTCCTTTTACGGCTTGTCTGAAAAGTTATCGAATTGTTCGCGAAATGTATTGAAGGGCATGCGTGAAGACATGAGAGGTCATGGCAAAAAAGAGCAAAATGCTTATATCAAAGCGTTCTTGAAAGGATTGATTGACACAGAATGTTCAGACAAATTACTGCTACTCTACAACGAGGAACTTTTGAATAATTTGATACGGATACTTGAATGATTACCGCCAGCGCATTTCAAAGTGTGTGTCTTCGTTTACTTCTTCTGAGGTCAACACGAAAGTGTGCGTTCCAGGAGGAAGACTGATAAAATTACGATCATAACGCACTCCAGGGACATCACAATACAACCAGAAATCGCGCAAGTATTTCTTATTCGTAATATCAATCACCGTTACGCCACGAAGCGAACTGATCACGTTAAGTTGTACATCGTCACAATCGGGCAATTTGTGTTCTCCATGAAAACGATCAAACGCGCGCGCATGCACTTCTCCATTGGCTGTATTCCAACTGAAATCGATTCGAATATTCTTGTCCTTCCACTTTTCCAATGCAGCCGTCTCAAGCAAACGAATATTTGATTGTCCCTGGATCACTTCAACGCGGTCGCCTGAGCCCAGGATCTTTCCTTTCTCATCTGTAATTGTCCACGAGATCGTACATTCGAAAGTATCCACCACGCCAGAGACGAAATAATAATCGACAATTTCGAGACTTTCATACTTTTCAACTAGTGTCACCTCTTGATAGTCTTCACGAACTCGATATTGCAACGCTTTCCAGTTTCCAAAATAGTCCAGACTCGACCAGGTTGGTGCTGGCCAACAATCATTTATCTGCCAATAGAGGGTCCCGCCGCATCGTGGATAATCAATTCGATGTCCTGCTACCGCCATACTCACCGCCATTGCTTGTGTTAGCTGCGAATAATATACAAATGTTCCAAAATCTTCAGGTGTTCCATACAAACGCTTGGCGTGTTTTAAAATCATATCATTTCCCACGTAGCTTTTCTGATGATGTTTCATTACCTCGGAGTTCAATTGCCACTGAGAAGTATCTGAAAAAGTTAGCAGTGTGCTGTATTCTGGAAAACTTTGGAATCCGTATTCCGCATTAAAGCGTCCGATTTTTTTTCCAAAATCCTGAATGGGATCTTTTCCGTGCCAAACACCCCAATAGTGTTGCGATCCGTGATTGTACAAATCTGCTTTCCCCCAATTACTTAGCGGTGACGTGTGGATGTACGGAATCGAAGTGTATTTTGATATAATGTTAGGTGCCGTTTCTTTAAAAACGCGGTCGTAAGCCGTCTCAATTGCTTTTGCGCTTTGACCGTACAGTCCGTATTTAATTTGGAATCCCCAATTTCCCCATGCCACTTCAACTTCATTATTTCCATTGAATTGAACGACGCTGGCATGACCTGCAATTCGTGGAACTTGATAATTGAATTCTTCAGAAATATTGGCGACAAATGCATCATCTCCAGGATACATGGCGCAAGCGAACATTAAATCTTGCCAAACCATAATTCCCATGCGGTCGCAGGTTTCAAAAAAGATAGGATCAGGATAATAACCGCCACCCCAAACGCGCACCATATTGAAATTCGATGCTACCATGGTCTCTACCATTGCTTCGATGTCGCGATCCTCTACTCTAGCGGGAAAAATATCCTGCGGAATGTAATCACCTCCTTTGCAGAAAATCTTGCGTCCATTGATCTTAAAATAATAACTCGTCCCCCATTCGTCCTTTTCTTGAATCAATTCCGACGTTTTAATTCCAAAACTCCAATCAAATCCACCGATCAATTCGCCGCCCGTTTCAATTAAAGTTGCACTCGAATACAAGTACGGATCACCTTGTCCCTGTGGCCACCATAAAACAGGATTTTCAATGATTTCGGTACGCTTCAACCAACCATTTACAGCGGTAGTATTTCTACCGTCAAACAATTCGCTTCCCCAATTGTAGGTCCTATTGTCTTCTACCGCTAATTGAATTGAGAACTCCACTTTTGCCTGATCACCGGTCAATTCAAGCACGCGCATGGATTTATTTACAACGCGATTGTGGTTGTAGAGGAATAATTTTGCGGGCTTATTGAATCCAATTGTATTCATCCGCAATGCCCAATCCCATCCAAACTGATATTGAGGTTTCCGAGTGTACGGTGCAATAGCGACATCATGTACGTCGTTCGGTGCTGGTAAATGGTAATCTGCCGTGTCCCACATTGTTTTGTGGTAAATTACTGGTGGCGTGATAAAAACTGTAATTTCATTCATCCCGACTTTTAGAAAGTCTTTTGCTTGTTTTCGGTGCGGAATGAAGGCATTTTTCGCAGACATGAAGGGCTTCCCATTGATCGAAACATCACCATAGGTGTCTATTGACCCAAATTCAAGTTCGATAAACCCGTTTTTAAGATCCTTTTCCGTAAGGAAGAGAATCGATTTAAATTCCCAAACATGTTCTTCCAGCCATCCAAATCGGGATTCATTGGTACCGTAAAAAGGATCCGGCAATTCCCCCGTTTCAATCAGCGCCTCCTGAACAGAACCTTTCTCGCCCAACGGCATCCATTCTTTTCGAAGCGGGTGTAAAAATTCCCATTCAAGCGTTACCGATTGCTGTGCAAAGCTATTTGATACTACGACCATTGCGATTAGAAAAATTGTAATCTTATGCATTACATTGATTTATTTCTTGAATATAAGGTATTTCAATTCGATCACCATGCGATCGGCACAGAAGTTTCGAGTGTAGTGAAACGCTTTATGGACGGCTTTTTCGAGCGACCAAACAAAGCACAACGCGAGAACGAATTTCTACGGTTATTCCCATTCTTTTAGATAGCCAGCATCAACTAACGCTCCTTTTTCCTCTCGATTCACAGCCACATTAAATCCTGCGTACACTGAGTACGCACCGTAATTTCCTGCGCGATCAATAGCGACAAATCCAACCTGTAAATTGGTGAGATCATCGTGTTTGCGAACAATTCGATCGACTGCTAACTCACACGCTTTCTGAGGAGAATGTCCCTGACGCATTAATTCCACAACGGTGTGACTACCAGCGATTCGGATGACGGCTTCACCCATTCCTGTTGCGCATGCCGCTCCAATTTCATTATCTACAAACAATCCAGCGCCAATAATTGGTGAATCTCCAACACGACCAGGCATTTTGTATGCCCAACCACTTGTTGTACACGCGCCACTTAAATTTCCGAACTGATCCAAAGCAAGCAACCCGATTGTATCGTGATTTTCATGGTTGATTTGAGGGGTTTCCCCCTCACGTTAAAACGGTTTAGTACTATATTTCCTGCACAATCAGATCCTTGTGTTCGATACACCACTTATAGAGTGTGTTACTACCTCCGCTGATGTTCAGTTTTTTACAAATTCGACTGCGATAATTTTCAACGGATTTTTCGGTAACAAAAAGTAGTTCGGCGATCTCTTTCGAAGTTTTGTTTTCAGAAACCAGCTTCAAGGTATTAAACTCTGAAGTTGACAGAGAATTAACTGCCGTTTTGATGGCATCTAATTTGGAATTGAAGTTCTTACGGTTTTTAAGATAAGGGGTTAGCTTCTTACTCACAAAGGGTATATCAACAAGAACAT
>JBNKGN010000342.1:0-3690 GCA_050289845.1 Crocinitomicaceae bacterium
GTTGGACAGTTTGGAGCGTGAAAGTGGCAATTCTCTCGCCCCAAAAGAAGAATTGAAACAGCGATTTGAGTTGTTCAATGAAGCACTTCGAACGCGCAATTGGGAGATGGCCGAACTCCAATCTAAAACGATCGACGCGATCCTTGTAAAATCCCCCAATGATACTTCCCTTGCTGAAAATCACTTTATGAAGGGAAAGTCCTTGTACCTCCAATCGAAATATGACGCTGCGATAATAGAGCTTACGAAATCGGAGAAAATGTACAGATCTCTGAACTTCTTAAAAGGGGTAAACGGAGCGCAGGTACAATTGGGGAACGTATATCTCATGCGCAAAGAAAATGCGAAGGCGATGGAATACTACGCAACGTGTATCGGCTACTACAAAAATGTTAGTGATACGTTGGGCTGGACGAATTGTCTCACCAATATGGGAATTTTGTTGGAGCGTGAGCAAGAATATGAGAAGGCCCGAGAAAAATATCAGGAATCACTTGTACTGAAGAAAGAAATAGGGGATGACACGGGCGTCGGAAGAACGCTTTTCGCCATTGGATCTTCTTATCTACGGTCGAAAAACTACGAAAAAGCAAACACCTATCTTGTTCGCGCTAAAACCACCTTCACGAAAATCAATGAACCCAGTGGCGTTGGCAAATGTCTCGCCAGTCTTGGAACCGTTCAGCGCAGTTTGAAAAATTACCCGAAAGCACTGGAATATCAACTGAAAGCCCTTTCGATTAAACGCCAAATAAAAGATCCATCTGGAGTCTTGGTGAGCCAGGGAAATATCGCCAACATTTATTACGATTTGAAAGAATACAATAAGGCGATTCTGTATTGTGACAGTGCACTCGAACTCTGCAACGAAGTGAATGCTCCAGCATTGAAGGAAAGTCTCTACAATACGAAAAAAATGTGCTATGAAAAGCTCGGGGAGTTTGAAAAAGCCTATTTGACGCAAAAGTCACTGATGAAGGTCAAAGATTCGGTGTATTCTCTGACAAAACGAGAGCAATTCGATAGTTTGCTGGTCAAATACGAAACCCAGCTAAAGGAAAATGAAATATTACGTCTTGCCAAGGAAAACGAATTCACCACGCTGGACAATCGCCTAAAAAAAGCAGAATTGAGTCGTGCTACGCTCTTCCGAAACTGGTTACTCTTTTGCTTGATCATGCTTGTTGTGATCGCCTATTTTATTTGGTTGCGGATGCGCTCGAAACGCTCTTTGGCCGAACAAGAAGTGAAAATAGCGCATCAAAAATTGGTTGAAGCGGAAAAAAACAGGCAAATCGACGCAATGAACGCGGTCATAGAAGGACAGGAGAACGAACGTCGGCGTATTGCACGAGAACTCCACGACAGTGTTGGAAGTATGCTTTCCACCTTAAAAATCAACGTGGAAATGTCACAGGAATCAGATGATCCTGCGAAGGAAAAGATTGAAAACATGATCGATGATGTCTGCAGTGAAGTACGGAAAGTCGCACATAATATGATGCCAGAGACACTCGGGAAATTTGGACTGATTGACGCCGTTCGAGATGCAACTTCAAAAGTAAGTTCCAGCGGAAAGTTAAACGTAGATTACATTCAGTTAGGACAAAACGAGCGTTTGGAACCCATCGTGGAACTCTATCTCTACCGAATTATCCAGGAACTTCTGAACAACATTATAAAACACGCACAAGCGACAGAGGTAATGGTGCAATTAAACATTCAGGAGGATCATGTAAATGTTACCGTAGAAGACAACGGAATTGGGTTTGATCTTCAAAAACAAGTAGGGGATGGCATCGGTATGAAAACCATTCTCTCAAGAATTCAGATACTCCGTGGTGAAATTTCCTTCGATACCCGGCCTGGCGAAGGATGCAGTGTAATGATCAATATTCCTCGATCCCATTAAATCGACCGTTATTCTTTTGTAATCAAGTTGCGCTCAAGAGCCACACGCACCAATCCCGCTGTGTTTTTGACCTCTAATTTGGTTAGTAGATTCGATCGATGCGACTCGACAGTATTCATGCTAATAAACAATTTTTCAGCAATCTCACTGGTAGTGTATTCGTAAGCAATCAATTTCAACACTTCACTTTCACGTCTGGAAATTTTCGGTGTTTCAGGACTACTAGACGCTTTCATTCCCGAAACCAGAATATCCGTTATCTCTCGTGAGTAGTAGGTTCCACCACCATAAACTGCCTGGATGGCTTCGATCATTTGATCTTTCTTGGCATTCTTTAGAAGATATCCGGAAGCACCGTTTTCCAGCATTTTTGTGACAAACGTATGTTCCTCGTGCATGGAAACCGCCATTACCTTACAATCGGGATACACTGCTTTGATTTTCACACAAACTTCTGTACCGTCCATGTCTGGAAGTCCGATATCCAATAGTACAACATCAGGTTGAAGACGTTCTGCCAATTCACAAGCCGATGCGCCATTATGCGCTTCACCGATTACAGAAATAGTTGGCACCGTATCAAACATCGATTTGAGTCCGTCAATAAAAAGGGAATGGTCGTCAACAATGAGTACGGTGATCATGTTTCGAAGATAAAGAAAAATTGAATGTATCGCCCCATGAAAATGGTGATGGCTCGAAGTGGTGTGCTAATTTTTTCACGAAAGGAATTGCGGTAGAAAGGTGACGAGCGTTTTGATACGGAAGTTTTGATAATTCGATAGATACTAAAACATAGAAAATTCATTTTTTGAGAATATCAGAGAAAGGATGTTGTTTGGTTGGCAGGAAGGTTCTTGTTATACTGTTTGATTTACTATTTAACATAATATTAATTATAGGGCAATATGGGATATCCCGAATCCTCGGGATTGATCTTGCCAGCTATAATTCATACTATATCTCCGCTTTGCTCCGGGCTTTGCCTAAATAGTACATTCCTTCTTCGAGATCATATTGCCCTATAATTAGCGCTATATTAAATAGCCCCTCCGTCCAACGCAGAATTTCTAGCAGTAATATTTTGCTGAATAATCTGCATAAATATTTCTGCCGTAAAATTCCCAGCCCTCCAGCCATCTGCGCGGTCGATCGCCCTTGCGCTTAAAACCGGTTTTCCTTCTTTCTTTGCCGACGCACACAAGAGTATTTGCAAATTCGTTACTCAGTTTGCAATACACTTGTTTTGCCAGAATTAAATATTCTGTACCGATGGTAAGTTTTGCTTCAAATTTTCGATTCTCAGCGAGAAGTTATTTATGCTCGTTTTTTGCTTGATCAAAAAAGAGCCAAAAAAATCAAGGACAAACGATGCGCCACGCGCTCTGTCCAAATGCAAGTACTTCTATTAAAGTAGTCGGTAAAACCGAAACGTAAACGCCTTTAATGAATTACTAAGCATTTGTCCATTCACAGCCAACGCCCGCCCGCCGTTTGTCCAGCCCAACGCGCCTTGAGATCTTGGGTAAAATGTCGCTTCGCTTAGTTCTATTTAACATAATCCTAAATCGAATGTTAATCTAATCAATAGATTAGACCTTTTTGTATGGGCCTATGAAATTGTGTCCATTAAAATGAATCATATGCTCCGGCGATTCGGCAAGCCATACCTCAGTTTCCCAAGCTATATCACTTAAATATTTCAATAAGGTTTTCCTCTTTAGAAAAGCTGTAACAAAAACCAACCCAACCTTAGAATTATTAAAAAGTTCTTCAAG
>JBNKGN010000343.1:0-3665 GCA_050289845.1 Crocinitomicaceae bacterium
CCATGGGTTGATGATAAAGGAGAAGTTCAAGTAAACCGTGGTTACCGCGTTGAGTTTAACTCTGCAATTGGACCATACAAAGGAGGTTTACGTTTCCACCCATCCGTGAATCTTTCAATTTTGAAATTTTTAGGATTCGAACAAATCTTCAAAAATTCATTGACAACACTTCCAATGGGAGGTGGTAAAGGTGGTTCTGATTTCGATCCAAAAGGAAAGTCAGACAACGAAGTAATGAAGTTTTGCCAATCATTTATGACAGAACTTTCGAAACACATTGGTGCTAACACAGACGTTCCTGCTGGAGATATCGGTGTTGGTGGTCGTGAAATCGGTTACATGTTCGGTCAGTACAAACGTATTCGCAACGAATTTACAGGCGTTTTGACAGGAAAAGGATTGAACTGGGGAGGATCATTGATTCGCCCAGAAGCAACAGGTTACGGAACGGTTTATTTCGCGAAGGAAATGTTGGCGACGAAAAACGATTCTTTTAAAGGAAAGACTGTAGCGATTTCAGGTTCAGGAAACGTAGCGCAATATGCACTTGAAAAAGTAATTCACCTGGGAGGTAAGGTAGTAACGGTTTCGGATTCATCGGGATACGTATACGCTGAAAACGGATTCCACTCTGAGCACCTTGAATTCTTAATGGAATTGAAAAACGTTAAGAGAGGACGTGTAAGCGAAATCGCAGAGAAATTTGACGGATTCGAATTTATCGCTGGAGAAAGACCTTGGAGCGTTAAATGTGATATTGCTTTGCCTTGTGCAACGCAAAATGAATTGAATGGCGAAGAAGCGGCACAATTGATCGCTAACGGAACTACTTGTGTTGCGGAAGGAGCGAATATGCCATGTACACCAGAAGCTATTGAAGCATTCCAAAATGCTGGAATCTTGTTCTCACCAGGTAAAGCATCCAATGCTGGAGGTGTGGCAACTTCTGGATTGGAAATGTCACAAAACTCTTTACGTATGAATTGGACACGTCAGGAAGTGGATGAGAAATTACACGGAATTATGGTGTCTATTCACGAAGCATGTGTAAAATACGGAACACGTGAAGACGGTTATGTTGACTACGTGAAAGGAGCGAATATCGCTGGTTTCGTTAAAGTAGCCGATGCAATGATCGATCAAGGATTGGTGTAAAATCAATCGTAAGAAATACTAAAGTCCCGACCTTCGATAGCCATCGAGTGGTCGGGATTTTTGTTTTAAGCAATTCTCCATTTGCACAATCCTTTTTAGAAATAGAGTGCGATTCTATGGGAGCTACTATTTAGGATTCCCCGCACAACTCATTTTTCGTATTTATTCAATTTAAATAATTCACAACTTCATACGTAATTGTTAGCTTTGCTAAAAAAATAATCCTCTATGGCAGTCCTAGATAAAAGAACAGTTGTTTATGATCGAACCGGCTTTGAAAATGCAGAATTGTTAGCCATTTATGAGCGTCTTCTAAAGCCAAGACTGATTGAAGAAAAAATGCTGATTCTTCTGAGACAAGGTAAAATCTCCAAGTGGTTTTCTGGTTGGGGACAAGAAGCCATTTCTGTTGGGACTACTTATGCCATGAATCCTGAGGAATATATTTTTCCAATGCATAGAAATCTCGGTGTTTTTGTTACTCGTGAGATTCCTTTGAGTCGGTTGTTTGCCCAATTTCAAGGAAAAATGTCTGGCTTTACGAAAGGACGTGATAGATCGTTCCACTTTGGTACGCAAGAGTATAATATTGTGGGGATGATTTCACATCTCGGTCCTCAATTGGCGCTTGCTGGTGGGGTGGGATTGGCATCAAAACTTCGGGATGAGAAGAAAGCAACATTGGTTTTCACTGGAGATGGTGGTGCGAGTGAAGGAGATTTTCATGAGGCATTGAACGTGGCTTCCGTATGGGATTTGCCTGTAATTTTTGCGATAGAGAACAATCGTTGGGGCTTGTCAACGCCTTCAAACGAGCAATTTCGTTGCGAACAATTTATCGATAAAGGAATTGGCTATGGAATGGAAGCGATTCAGGTCAATGGAAACAATATTTTAGAAGTTATTACAACTGTTCGAAAAATTGCAAAGGAGATGCGTGAAACTCCAAAGCCTGTTTTGCTTGAGTTGATGACTTTCCGTATGCGCGGTCACGAAGAAGCTTCCGGAACGAAATACTATCCTGAGGGATTACAAGAAGATTGGATGGCGTTTGATCCAGTGGATACCTATATCAATTTCTTGAAGTCTGAAGGAGTTTTGACGGAAGCTATTGAAACGGAAACTATTGCCAATATTAAAGCTGAAATTCAGGAAGGTCTTGATATTGCTTTTGCTGAGGAGGCAATCGTTCCTGATATGAATAACGAATACGATGATTTGTTTGCGCCTTCTTCGTCACCATTGGTTCTGGCGAATGGACCAAAATCAGAAAAACGCTTCGTAGACGCAATTCAAGACGGTTTGCGCCAATCCATGGAACGGTATGATGATTTGGTGATTATGGGGCAGGACATCGCAGAATATGGCGGTGTGTTCAAAATCACAGAAGGATTTGTCGAGCAGTTTGGTAAGGAACGCGTGCGCAATACACCGATCTGTGAATCGGCAATTGTAGGAGCTGGATTAGGTCTGTCTATCGCGGGAATGAAAGCTGTGGTAGAGATGCAATTTGCGGATTTTGTGACTTGTGGATTCAATCAAATTGTGAATAACCTAGCCAAAATTCACTGGAGGTGGGGCCAAAATGCCGATGTGGTGGTTCGCATGCCAACGGGTGCAGGAGCTGCTGCAGGTCCGTTCCATTCGCAAAGCAACGAAGCGTGGTTTTTCCATACGCCCGGTTTGAAAATTGTTTTTCCATCGACTCCTTATGAAGCAAAAGGATTATTGGCCGCTGCAATTGCGGATCCCAATCCAGTGATGGTATTTGAACATAAATTTCTATACAGAAGTATACGCGAAGAAATTCCCGACGATTATTATACTTTGGAAATTGGAAAAGCCAATACTACACGCGAAGGAAAGGATCTTACAATTGTTACCTACGGCTTGGGAGTGCATTGGGCAAACGAATATGCGGATGCGCACACAGACATTTCCATCGAAGTGATTGATTTAAGAACGCTACTTCCACTCGATACCGAAGCGATTTATACTTCCGTGCGAAAAACTGGCAAAGTAATCGTCTTGCACGAGGATTGTTTGACTGGAGGGATTGGTGGAGAAATTGTCGCTTTGATTTCAGAAAATTGTTTCGAGTACTTGGATGCACCTGTAAAACGTGTTGCTTCTTTGGATACACCTGTACCTTTCGCTGCAGACCTTGAACAACAGTTTCTGCCGAAAGGACGCCTGGATGAAGCGGTTGCTTTTCTAACGAATTTCTAAATTTTTAATTCGCCTTTCTTAATTTTCGAAGGAATAGGATATCCAAGTTGGAGTTCGATAATTTCGAAAATACTCAAATCAGAACCGTGGATCAATTGTCCGTTCTTTAGTTTGTCGTTTAAAAATGCGTTCACTACAGTTCTGCGGTTGCCATATAGTTTGGATACTTTCTCTATGTCAATATGTTTAGGATCCGTGCTGGAATAGATGTCTAGGTTCGTCATTTTGGTGAATAATGGTGGTTGTACAAAATTAGTGAATTGAAATCACTGCGAACGAAG
>JBNKGN010000344.1:0-3643 GCA_050289845.1 Crocinitomicaceae bacterium
CAAACGAGACGTCTCGATGGCTTGAGCGGCTACCACAAAAGTACCTGCTTCAATAAACTGTTTTTCGTCGGCGCCATCATAGTAATTCGCTTTCACGATCGTGCCATTCCCATCGGTTTCCAAATGATATACTTTCGCATGGGGAACAATGGTGCAATTTCCCGTTTTTAAGGCGTCGTTGAGGAGTGCGACACGGGAACTGCTTTTGGCATCCGAGCTACAGCCGTAACTTCCGCAGTAATTTGAATAAAAACAGCTATTTCGTTCGTCTTTTCCGCGTGAGATAATCCCTCTGGGGGATGGAAATAATTCGTAGTTGAGTTTGTTTGCGGCTGTATCCAACCAGGAAGCAAAAATATTTTCTGCAAGCGGGGGATAAGGGAAATCTGGAGTTGATCGCGGCTCCAAAAATTTGTGAGGAACCACTTTGCCTGAGACACCGATGACCTGTTCGGCTTTTGTATAGTACGGTTCCAGATCATCGTAGCGAATTGGCCAGTCAACAATGTTGGCACCTTCGATCGGTCCGAACTCTTTCAGCAAACGAAAATCAATGGGTTTTAAGCGATGAAAATAGGCACTCATAAAATTGGATGAGCCGCCCACGACGTTACCGTTCCAGTAGGTTCTTCCTGAGCTATATGTTGATTGCCGCATCCAAACGCCTTTGCTGTTTTTTTTCACGAGTACATGGCATTCGTCCTTCAAATTCGGTGTGTATACGTCACGGCGTGTGGCAACCATTTCATCTTTCGAGAAATCTTCGGTTTTTAGCCATGGACCTTTTTCCAAAACGACGACTTTGAAACCGTTTTTGGCCAATTCATATATCACAGGACCTGCGCCGGCACCACTGCCAACTACACAAACGTCATATTTCATGGGAAAATTCTAGAATAGCAGGGTAAAGTATTTTTTCTGTAGGTCGTGGATTTCCAGGGTCGTGATTCAGCCATTTCCATCCGATTCCATTCGGGTTTACGTCGTATTTGGGATCGAGTAAAAGGGCTTCAAAGATGAAGGTCAATAAGCGTGATAATAATTTTCGCCCCCAGCTGATTTCAGCGATTTCAGCTACAAATTGATGACGTTCCGTTGGTGAAAGATTTTGAAAAGGATTCCCTGTTTTTTCGATACATCGCGCATCGAACGCGTCTAATTTTTGGATGATGTATTGTTGCTCGTCGGGATCTAAGTTTGGGTCGCTCAAAACCCATGCAGTATATTTGTCTGCGTGAATCTCCCAGGCTCCTGGACCATTGCCATCGGCAGGAAATAAAATATCTTGAATATTTCGGAGCAATTCGAATTGCTTGTCCGTTAACGATCCGATTCCACTGAAATCTTTTGTTTGATCGGAGCAACTGGTCAACCAGGGCAATTGCAAAGCGACACTTCCAACGAGGATCGATTTTACAAATTGTTTTCGAGAAAGATCCCAAGAATGATTTGTTTGCATGATGGTCAATGGTTGTTAATGTGCTCAAAAAAAGAGCCGTTATTGAAACGGCTCTCTGTTCATTTCGAAAACGAAAAATTATTTTGCTGCTTCACATTTATGTTCCGCTTTTCCATCTTCGCATTTCGCTCCATCTTCACATTTCGATTCACCTTCACATTTTGCTCCATCTTCGCACTTCGCTCCGGCTTCACATTTTCCATCCTCACATCTTCCTTCCTCGCACTTTCCTTCATCACCGTCTTTATCATCTGCGTCAGTTTGTTCAGTGTTTTCACCATCTTTCGCTTCATCACCTCCACAGCTAGAAAGTGTCATTGTTGTCATAAAGGCTAACATTACCATGAAGCCAATTTTCAGAAAATTCTTTTTCATTTTTAAACGATTTTAAGTTACAAGTAATATACGAATAATTTGAACGTTTGGATTTCAAAGTCCTTACAAAAAGTTATAAGATGCATCTAAACAGTTATTTACAATGAATATTTCTGTTCGGTGACGATTTTAGGCACAAAAAAAGGTGCCCGAAGACACCTTTAAAATTTAAGGAAGAATGGATTATTCCATTTCCATGTCCATATCTACATCAGTTATAAGATCTTCCATACATTCTTGCGCCAACGTTGTGCAACCTGGTTGATCCGAGTTTGCTGTAGCAAAGTTAGGATACGCATTCTCTACTTTCTCCAAATAGCAATCGATGTAAGCATCTGTGTTCTCTCCAAGTAGTCCTTCGATTTGATCACGTACTCCAGCAACTTCTTTCATCGCGAGTTCTTTCTCTGCGTCCGTCCAATTTCCTTTCTCGCTTGTTGGCTCAGCCTCTAAGTCTGCTTTTAATTTTTCAAGTGCATCAGCAGCTTCAGAAGAACCTCCACAGCTTGTTAACATCATTGTTGATCCAAGGGCTAGAGCGAAAACAAACCCGATTTTCATAAAATTTCGTTTCATAGGTTATTTTTTTGAGGTCAAAAGATACACAGTTTCCTGATAATTTCTGAATTTTTCGAAAAATATTCGTGTTAATTTTCAAATTGAATATTGAAAGTGGCGTCCAAAATAAAGTGTCCTTCGGTTGCTTCGCCATTTGTTGGGGATTTTAAACCCTTTATTTTCCCTGTTTTACGTTTGATGATGAGGTCTTCCAATTGTTTATCGGTAAGTTTTTTTCCCATCAACTCAAAAGGAATTTTAAAGCCACACTCCTTGAAGTTCGAACAGCCAACTGCGGTTTTCCCTTTCATTAATTTGTTCTTAGAGCATTTCGGGCAATCTAGGGCGTCTAACGCGACCTTTTTACGTTCGCGTTTCACGGGTGCTTTTTTCGGTGCCGATTTTGTTTCGGTATGGAAGGAAAGCGGACGATGAGTATTGAAGATCACTTCGTCGGACATTTCGCGCACCATCACATACAACTCATTCTTAAAGACTTCGAGACTGTATTCTCCCTTTTCTATCAAGCGCAATTTTCGTTCCCAGTCTCCCGTTAACTCCGCGCTTTTCAATAGTTCATTTTGAATAGTATCAATCAAGGCAATTCCAGTAGCCGTTGCGATGATATTCTTGCGTTTTTTGGCAATATATTTCCGTTTGAAAAGCGTTTCGATAATGTTTGCACGCGTAGATGGACGACCGATGCCGTTGTCTTTGAGTAATTCCCGCATTTCTTCGTCATCCACTTGTTTTCCAGCAGATTCCATTGCGCGGAGTAATGTGGCCTCCGTGTAATGTTTTGGCGGAGAAGTTTTGCCTTTGTGAACGATTGGTTCGTGTGGCCCTTTCTCACCTTCTTCAAAGTGCGGCATTATTTTGTCTTCGTCCTTTGCTTTTTTCTCTTTCTGGTCTTCGTACACTTCGCGCCAACCCAATTTGAGAATTTGTTTCCCTGTAGCTTTGAATTCCAAGGAGCCTACTTTTCCCAGAACGGTTGTATTGGAGACAATACAAGGCGGATAAAAAACAGCGATAAAGCGTCTGGCAATCAGATCGTAAATGTTTTGTTCGGCAGGGCTAATGCCAGATGGAACCACCCCCGTTGGGATAATCGCATGGTGATCCGTTACTTTTTTGTCGTCGAATACCGTTTTTGTTTTTGGAATTGGTTGACGCAATAAATTCTCTGTGAATCGCGAATAATACTTCATGCCGCGAAGAATATTCGGGATTTTAGGGTGCAAATCTTCC
>JBNKGN010000345.1:0-3642 GCA_050289845.1 Crocinitomicaceae bacterium
CAGCCACCATTTGCTGCAAACCGCCATCCAGTGTCAGCATCACTTCCGCACCGGGATCACCTTCCTGACGTTCAACTTCCTGAATAACGCCATCTCGAAAATGCACCCGATTGTTTTCAGGTAAAAAATGTGCTTTAAACGCTTCGTCTCCTTGCTTTTTGTAATATCGAACAGCATCGGGATAGGTCAATCGAACTTCCATATTGACGTGGTTATTATTCCGCGCATCCAAATAGGCGATCATCGCGGTATTCAAATTCGATTCCTGATCGGCATTCAAGGAACAACCACCTATAAACAGTAGTAGTGCTGAGAATAAAATAAGCGCTTTAAAATTCACAGTTTGAATATACGAAAATGAAAATTTACTCCTATTGAAAATGATAAGAAAAGATACAGATCACCATTTCTCCATCCAATCGAATTGGCGACACAACTCCTTAAACTCTGCCTCAGAAGCTAGTTGAATTCCCTCGTCAGTGCATGCGAGCAAGTCCTGGATTTTCAAAATTTCGGGATATTGTTCTGCTTTCATGGAAAACCACATTCCTCGTGTACCAACGCGTTGGATCTCATCAAAATCCCGTTCCGATCGAATTCGGTAATAGACCTTTTCGTTCGATAGTTTTCTGTATTGCGGAAAGTCGGTACCTTTGTAAGACATACGACGAAATTAGAGAATGTTTACCAATTCCAAACACGAAAAGGCACACGAATCCCTAAAAAAGGGAGAAATTGACCGTGCGATTCATTATTATACGGAAGCGCTCGCGCTTGCTCCTGACGATTGTAACATTTTGTCCGATCGTGGCGTTGCCTTTCTACATAAAAAGGATCAATTGCGCTGCCTTGCGGATTTCAATAAGGCCGTACAGCTCGATCCAAACTATGCGTATCGTTATGCTTCTCGAGCGTTTGCCAAACAAAATTTCGGCGATTTGGACGGCGCCGTCGAGGACTACAAAAAAGCGGTAGAATTGGACCCCGAGGATGCCGTCGCGCACAACAACCTCGGACTTTTATTGGAACAACAAGGCTACAAAAAAGAGGCAGAATTGCGTTTTGAACGCGCAGACAAGTTATCTAAAATGGAAGATGAACTTTACGACGTGATGGATGCCTTAGAGTCTAATGACCAGCCCAAAGATTCCACCCCACCTAAAACTGAAACCATAGAACCAGCCCAACAAAAGGAAGTGTCGCCCTCGCAAGCTGCTGAAATGAAAAAAGTCTTTACGTCGAGAAGTCAATTTCGGGAATTTGTTCAATTTATACGTAACGGATTTAAAATCAAATGACCAAAAAAGAAAAAGCAGCATACATTATCGAGGAATTGGAACGCTTGTATCCAGAGACGCCTGTACCGTTAGATCATACAGATTCATATACCTTATTAATAGCTGTGTTATTATCAGCTCAATGCACTGACAAAAGGGTGAATGAAATTACACCAACCTTATTCAAACGTGCCAATAATCCCTACGATATGATCAAGCTTTCGGTGGAAGAAATTCGTGAAATCATACGTCCTTGCGGTTTGTCTCCTCGAAAATCACAGGCAATTTTTACGTTGTCTGAAATGCTAATTGACTTGCATAACGGCGAAGTTCCGCAATCATTCGAAGCGCTAGAAGCCTTGCCTGGCGTGGGACATAAAACGGCGTCCGTGGTAATGGCACAAGCATTTGGAGTTCCTGCATTCCCTGTTGATACGCACATTCATCGTTTGTTGATTCGTTGGGGAATCACGAAAGGGAAAAATGTGGAAGAAACGGAGAAGGATGCCAAACGACTATTTCCTGAAAGCTTGTGGAATAAATTGCACCTACAAATCATTTTTTACGGTCGAGAATATTCTCCCGCGCGCTCGCCAAAAGCAGACAAGGACTTCATTACACGAAAAATCGGCACGGCAAAAGCACTCAAAGAACTCGTGTAATTTCATCATTGTATTAAACCTTTTTCATTGGAAACAGTCCAACCCATTGAATCAAAATTTAATCCTATGAAAAAGTCATTTTTTGTATTTGCATTACTCGCACTATTTATGATGTCCTTCGTTCCGCCAAAATGGGAGCGACTTGGAAGTAGAAAAGTCAATTTTGGGATTGACAAAGACGTGATTGCCGTTGGTGCGCACGACGGAGCATTCACCAAATTAAAAATTGAGGTACGTGGTGGTGCCATTAACATGCACAAAATGATCGTACATTTCGCCAATGGAACCGAACAAAACGTCGAACTAAAACACAATTTCGAGAAAGGTGGGGGATCCAGAATTATCGATCTAGCAGGCAACAAACGGATCATCAAGAGTATCACATTTTTCTACGACACGAAGAACCACGCCAATTCCAAGGCAACAGTTCATGTTTTTGGTCGACATTGATCGCTCAAGGAATAATTGACAAAGGACTCGAAAGGGTCCTTTTTTTTGTGCGTTCGGTCGGTGTCATCAAGGGAATTGGGGTTGGATGGAAAAGGTAGTTCCCGCAAAAGCATCAAACTCTTCAACACTCTTTTGCACGGTAAAGGAGAATCAACGAGGATGTTCGCATTGATCACCAGACAGAAATTTGTACCAGAGACTACTTTACTTAATGGATATATTTCGATGTTTTTCTGCTCGACCAATGAGTAGTTGAATGATCAAACTTCCCTCCTCTGACCGTTGCCTCATGATTTCTTGATTTTTACGGGCACTGACATTCTCATTGTCCGCAGGCATTTTGGGAGCCTTTAATTTAAACAATTGAATCGGATGTGCATTCCTTCCGCTATTGGGTGATTGCTCGACCATAAGGTTCCAGCATTCCTCCAGTTTTTCAAGAACCGCCTCCAAATCAGTAGAATCATCGTACATAAGTATAAATTGACTCGTGTGCACCTCATTAATTAACTTGCCTAATTCATATTCACAGCCTCTGTTTTCGCGGGTAAATCCGCAAAGCGACATTAGTACGAAGTTCTTCCTGTCAAAAAAAGTATTCAAGGCGTGCTTCCATGTTCGATCATCACACAGCATGGTCTGTCTTTCGTATACCCCCCCTTTTCCTGGTGAATAAGAAAACGCCTGAAAATACTTTTCTACCTCCTCAGTTGAACGCACAACTAACGATCTCTCGCGCATTCCCGCTTTTTTGAACTTAATCGATGCCGAATTGTCCATCAAGCCTTCTCCACCAAGGAACATCACTGGAGCAATAAAACTCCATTTATACCCAATATTCGTTACAAAATCGATGGCTGCATCCGTACGGAATACCCACAGAAACAATAATTCATGATCCTCGGGCGGGATATACTCGGTAGTGTTTCGCTCTTGCAACCGCTTCAATCTGACATTTTGGAAGTAGAATCCAAGTAGCGTGATTAACAATCCCAACACAAACAACACAATGCTATTGAATTCGGGTTTTACCACCAAATCGTACACTCCTACTCCGACTGGAAGCACCATCCAAAAAAAATGAACAACGATACGTGCTCGTATATTGGGTGTAATTTCGAACTTGGGTGCTGGAAAAAAAAGAAATGTAACCGAAGAGATCACTGTGCCGACAAAGAAAATATCAAAATAACTCGCAACGCCTCCCAGAGAGGTGTGCATTACAAGTAAACCAAAATTAAGCGCAATCAGAA
>JBNKGN010000346.1:0-3640 GCA_050289845.1 Crocinitomicaceae bacterium
CGTTTTGAGTAAAAGAACCGTGCGTAAGTCAAGTTTGTCGCAAAAATCCGAGTAACTTGAACAAGTTTACTTGTATTTTGAAAGGCAATTCTCCTTCATTGGTATGAATGAACAAAAGCTATCTGAGGTTGTGTGTAGTGGTGCTCACAGTGATTGAAAACGGCTTTACTGCATTTTAATGTAGTCAAAACCTCTCTTTTTCAATAGGTTATAAGTGTTAATTATTTGGAGAGTGTTGTTTTTATTCGTACGTTTTCATAAGTCGAAGGAAACACCTTGACGACAACTTGCACCATTTTTTTATGAAACAGTTCCTATTCCTTTGTTCTGCGTTCGCTCTGGTGCTCCTGTTTTCGACATCATGTCAGAAGGAACAGCAAGAATCGAACAAGCCGTTGGTCTTCAAAAGTCTAACACCATCGAGTCCTGTTTTTCAGCATGGAGGAAGTGTCCAGATAACGGCTGAAGTGGAAGGCACAAACATCTCCTATCATTGGTCGTATGCCGAAGGTTCCATCACGGGTTCTGGTTCGAGTATCGTCTATTCCTGTGATTATGCTGGTGCCAAAACAATCATCTGTACCGTTCAGGATGGTGCAGGAAATGTTCAGGACAAACAGCTCGTGTTACAGGTTCAGTGACAATTCGTTCTTCTTCGCGTATCAATAAGATGCACAATTTTCCAACCGTTTTCCGATTTGATCAATTGCATGGCATTTACTCCACAATGCGAAAAGGTTTCATCAACGTAAAAGGAATAATCCATCCATACCTGTGCCAACAGATCATCTATCTGAATCACAACATTTGAAATGCGCTCGTTCCATACTTCGGTGTGGGGTGTTCCTACCGCAGATTTGAATTCTTCAACAGATTCTTCCAGAGATCGCAAGTTCCCCTCCTTATCGATAAATGTGGTCAGCATGTGTGTATTCTCCGCAAACTGTGCGCCCACGATACTGCTATCACCTTTTTGCATTCCCAAAAACAGTTGATCTATTACAGATCGAATCGCAAGCGTATCATTAATGATCGGACTTTCGTTTTGAGCAAGCGACGTGAATGCGCTGCAACAGACAAAAATTAACAGGTATTTCATAGGGTTATTTTATGGCGTAATAATAGAAAATTGGCTTGAAGTACAAAAACCGCCCATCACTTCGGTGTAAATACAACATTGCGTCTCGGTGTAGATAGGGCCATTTCAAAGCGATGAACGATCGGAAACACATCTGAAACGGTAGGAAGTTTTTGGTGAGAATTACTGCCTTTTATTGACATCTTAACGCAAAGAGAACAACAAAGCGCTCGCTCTTCAGGATTAGGTGTCCCGGGCATTTGCGTGTTTCGAACGAACAGTCTCACATTTTAAACAGTTTCCACCTTGATCTTTATGAAACGACTTTTGCAACACGACAAGAACCATTTTACCAGTTGGCGAATAACCAACTTATTCGAAGAAGTATGTCGGGAGCGGAGCAACGTTGCCTTTAATCGCACACGGTTGTGGAATATTGATGACGCAAATGCAGAAAAATTCGCAGAAATACCAAAAGCCGAGCACATTTCACGCAAAATAGCCCAATTCATCCAGAAAAATATTCACGCGGTGATATGCTTGGGTAATTCAAGTAGCCGTTTTGTTCAAAAGAAAAATAAAACGCATTCAGTTTGCTCTGAAGTTTAAAGTTACGAATCAATAAAAAATGTCGATAAAACGCTGGCTAAAACTTATAAAACAAGAAATAATACAATGAGTGCATAATAAAACGATTAGCAACGCTTCCACTATCCAGGCGTTTTATATATAGACCCCAAAATTGCTCAACATGAAAACTTCTACTTTCTTTTTCGTCTTATTTGCAATTTCTTTTCATGGAATCACACAAAATCTCCACGAAGAAGTTGAATCTTTCTTCTCTGATAAATCACTTCATGATTTTGAGTTGGCCATCGGTCTAACATTAGAGGAATCACAAAATCAAAATTTACTGGATTATATCGACGGTCGTTACCAGGTTTTTCAACAAGAAATGGAAACGCAACTTGAATCTCAAGTGCCGATCACAGAAGCGTATGTCGATAGCGTTTTTGCTTTGGTTGTTGACGAAGTGATAGCTGAGAAAAATGGGATCCCCAATGATGGCGCGACACCTCCAGCGGCGAAGCAAGTGAATGGTCCGTGTGTAAATATGGATTTTGAAACGGGCGACTTCACTGGATGGACCTTAACTCGCGGAGATGTTACTGGGGCAACACCTTATAGTTATGCCAACGAATTTGTGGTAGCCCCTGGAGCATATCATACCGTTTTTGGTGGTGGTGTAGATCCTGTGACTGGTATTCCTAGAGTGAATCCCTTGGGAGGTGCTTTTTCAGTGCGTCTAGGTAATGGAACGGGAACAGGGGCGAGAGCCGCTCGCTTACGCCAAACGTTTATGGTTGACGCAACCAATTATTTGTTTACGTACAGTTTCGCTGTAATTTTTCAATCACCAGCGGGACATACGTTAAATGAGTTGCCCTATTTTACCGTGCGTGTTTTCGATTCGCTTGGGAATAATATCAATTGTGGTGAATACTCGGTGATCGCAGATGCAACGTCGGCACCGAATTACGAATCCACCACTTACGGAGGTAGTACCGTACTCTATCAAAATTGGCAAACAGTGTTTACGAATTTGATCGCGTATGTTGGTCAGAATGTAACCGTTGAATTTACTGCTGGAGATTGCTCGCTTACAGGTCATTTTGGTTATGCTTACGTGGATGCTTCTTGCTCCGTGGATCAAATAACAGCAAGCAACGATATTATTTGTACAGGCGATTCAAGTATTCTAACGGCTCCTCTTGGGGCGGCAAGTTACCTCTGGAGTAATGGTGACACGGGACAAACGACTACCGTATATGCTGGTGGAACGTATTCATGTGAACTGATTCCATTTCAAGGTGGATTTTGTTCGCTCATTTTAGATGTAACTATTGACGAAAATCCTTCTCCAACGGCCGACTTCACTGCGAGTACGGTAACTGCGTGTGTGAATGATCCTGTTGATTTTACAGACAATTCGAGCATTCCCGCTCCTGGAGTCATTGCTGGATATCGTTGGGATTTTGGAGATGGCATTGTGACACCTGTCGCTACGGGAGGGATTGTTGGAGTTCCTAATACGACCGGAACCTATCTGAATCCGAGTCACGCGTATGCAGCACCAGGAAATTACACCGCACAATTGTACGTGGTTTCTGCTGATGGCTGTGAAGATTCGACAACACTTTCGATTACAGTCAATCCAGTGCCAGTGGTGGTTGCCGGCACCGATCAAGTAGTCTGCGAAGGAACGTCTGTAACGCTTTCAGGTTCTGGTGCAGTGAATTATGTTTGGGACAATGGAGTGATTGACGGAATCGCGTTTGTTCCTGCGGTGGGATCGGTAACGTACACGGTAATCGGAACGGATGCAAACGGCTGTTCGGCAACGGATCAAGTCAATGTTTTGGTAAATCCCAATCCAATTGTAAATGCAGGCGCCGATCAAGTAGTCTGTGAAGGAACGTCCGTAACGCTTTCAGGTTCTGGCGCAGTGAATTATGTTTGGGACAACGGAGTAGTTGACGAAATCGCGTTTGTTCCTGCAGT
>JBNKGN010000347.1:0-3629 GCA_050289845.1 Crocinitomicaceae bacterium
GGAACAGTTCGTAGGTCGCCTCATCATCAATGGGGAAATTATCGGGTACCAAATCAATTCCGTGACGATCTTTTACATTTCGTACCGCGTGTTTGATGAGCGTTAAGGTCTTCAGTCCCAAGAAATCCATCTTCAACAAGCCCGCATCTTCTGCTACCGAGTTATCGTATTGCGTGCAGTACATGTTCGAATCTTTCGCCAATGCTACTGGAACGAAATTGGTAATATCGTCTGGTGTAATAATCACCCCACACGCGTGAATCCCTGTGTTTCGAACAGAGCCTTCCAATTCGCGTGCACGGTTGATCACCTGAGCGGTAAGATCGGTTCCTTTTGATAGTGCAATTAACTCGTTGGCTCTGGCAATATCTTCTTGGTTATTTTTTAACTTCTCCCGCAATTCTGGTTCTGGCAAGCCAAACAATTTCTTGAGGGAAATATCGGGAATCAGCTTTGCAATGCGATCGGCATCGAAAAGGGGTAAATCCATCACTCGCGCAGTATCACGAATAGACGATTTTGCCGCCATCGTACCATAGGTAATAATTTGTGCTACCTGATTGGCGCCGTATTTATCGATTACCCATTGGATTACGCGTCCGCGTCCTTCGTCGTCAAAGTCAATATCGATATCAGGCATGGAGATACGGTCTGGATTCAGGAAACGCTCAAAAAGCAAGTCGTACTTGATCGGATCTACATTGGTAATTCCGGTACAATATGCGACGGCCGAACCTGCAGCCGAACCACGTCCTGGTCCAACCGAAACCCCCATTTCTCGGGCGGCATGACAAAAATCCTGCACAATCAAGAAGTACCCTGGATACCCCGTTCTTTCCACAGTCGCCAGCTCAAAATCGAGTCGTTCCGCAATTTCATCGGTAATTTCCCCATAGCGTTCTTTCGCACCTTCGTACGTCAGGTGTCGCAGATAATTGTTCTCCCCTCTTTTTCCGCCGTCCTCTGCATCCAGTGGATCTTGAAACTCTTCAGGAATATCAAATGCAGGCAGTAAGACCTCACGCGCCAGGGGATAAGGTTCGCATTTCGCAATAATTTCATCGATACTTTTAATCGCTTCGGGAAGATCCACAAACAGCGCTTTCATTTCCTCCTGCGACTTGAAGAAATACTCTTCATTGTCCAGTCCATAGCGGAATTCGCGCCCTCTACCTTTCGGTTTTGAGACCAATTCATTGTCTTTCACGCAAAGCAAAACATCGTGCGCTTCGGCATCTTCCTTATCGATGTAATAGGTGTTATTGGTCGCCACTAATTTCACCTGATGTTTTTCCGACAATCGCACAAGTGTCTCATTCACGCGATCTTCATTTTCCTGACCGTGTCGCATCACTTCTACGTACAGATCTTCTCCGAATTGTTCTTTCCACCAAATTAGAGCTTCCTCTGCCTGAGCTTCACCGACATTTAGAACGAGACTTGGAACTTCTCCGTACAAATTCCCCGTTAGAACAATGAGATCCTCTTTATATTGTTGAATGGCTTCTTTATCAATCCTTGGCACATAGTACATTCCTTCGGTAAAGGCAATCGATGCTAGCTTGATAAGATTGTGGTATCCATTTTTATTTTTCGCTAATAAGACAACCTGATAGCCATTGTCTTTTACGGTTTTGTCGCGAAGGTTTCTACAGACATTGAATTCACAGCCAATAATCGGTACCATTTCGACGCCATCATACGTTTCACCGTTTTCCTCTGCTTCCTTACGCTTCTCCTGAACTGCTTTGTTGTGATTGCTCACCGCACGCTCGAAATGGAACGCAGCCATCATATTCCCTGTATCGGTCAACGCTACTGCACGCATTTTGTGTTCGGCGGCTTTCCCAACTAGACTATCGACATCTATGGTGGACTGAAGAATGGAAAATTGGGTATGGTTGTGCAAATGGGCAAACGAGAACTCCGATAATTCGGAAAGCACTTCAGATTTGTCGGCATCCGAAATTTGAGAAGGAGAGACATCAACTTTGAACTTTGCACTTTCCTCTTTTAAATTTAGATGGCGGAGTCCGTAGGTTCCAATGGGTTTAGGATTGAACGCCTTGAAATCTTCAATGTAACGTTCCTCTTGCTGTAATTCCTCTGGCAAAAATACGCCCCGACGCATCAACTCAAAGAAACAACGCGTGGTTGCCTCTACATCGGCTGTTGCATTATGTGCTTCTGAGAACGGTACCTGAAAAAGGTATTCATGTAATTCTGTTAGTGTCGGTAGTTTGAATCGTCCTCCACGACCTCCTGGCAACTGACATAAATTGGCGGTAGTTTCCGTACACGTGTCCAGAATTGGCATGTCGTTCATTGGCGTGTCCATATCCAATCGCACAAACTCACAGCCACAGACATTGAGGTCAAATTTGATATTCTGACCAACGACAAATTTCGCCTTCCCCAAAGCCTCGTTGAACAAAGCCATTACCTCAACAAGAGGTTCTCCTTGCGCTTTTGCCAATTCGGTAGAAATACCGTGAATTTGCTCCGCATCGAAAGGGATATCGTATCCGTCTGGTCGAATGAGATAATCTTTGTGCTCAATCAACTCCCCCATGTCGTTATGGAGTTGCCATGCAATCTGAACTACGCGCGGCCAGTTATCCGTATCGGTGATGGGAGCATTCCAATTACGTGGTAAACCTGTTGTTTCGGTATCAAATATGATGTACATGAGCTTCGGGGATTGCGGTCTATAAAAATAGGCAAAGCGTGGGAAAAAGTGTACGTTGATCAGAGGGAGATTTCAACAAAAAGGGGATATTTTTGAACGAGAAGAAGGGAATCTTTGCGCGGGAGGGATAACTACATTTCCATAATTTGATCTTTCCGACCTCCCATCACCTAACGGATACCACCAAAAAAAGAGCCGCCAAACCTGACGACTCTTCCCAATTTCAAAACACCCATTAATGCTGTCCTGGCCCTGCATTATTGACCGGCGTTCCACTGCTCACTGCTTCTACATTCCCTTTGATCCGAATCACTTTCGTTGGTGCGTTGACAGCGTTCGATGTAATCGTCACACTCTTGTTGATCGCTCCCACACGTTTCGTATCATACTTCACCTTAATCACAGCAGATTCCCCAGGTGCGATCGGTTCTTTTGGCCAGCTGGGAACTGTACACGAGCAAGATCCTTTCGCCATTGATAGGATTAGCGGGGCATTGCCTGTATTGGTAAATACAAATTCATGCACTCCGTTGCCATTTTGCTGCACCGTTCCGTAATCGTAAACTTCTTCAGCAAACTCGATTTTGGGTCCGTTTTGAACTTCCTGGGCTTTTGTTGTTCCGATCATTGTTAGACAGAACATGGTCACTAATAAAATTGTGTTTTTCATAATTAATCATTTAAATTTCCACAACCAAAATAGACCATAAAACCTTTGTATATCAGACTTTAACAACTAATTAAGGACTTTAGTAATTCGTTAACAATTCACTTTACCGAAATCGATTTTTTCGGCATTTCCTAAAATGCAAGCCTTTTTATTGTTTCGAATAGAATCAGATTTTCTATTATTTTAAATGCCACCATTCATTTACTATGAGAACTCTTTTTGGAATAATTACCGCTATACTTCTTTTAATGACAACAAGTTGCGGCACCT
>JBNKGN010000348.1:0-3592 GCA_050289845.1 Crocinitomicaceae bacterium
ACTTGTCTTTTTAGCCATTGGCGGGGCTTATTTCATCCATTTGATTCGGAAACGACCCCCGCTGAAAACCGTTATCAAGGTCGCCGTACCTTATATTCTCGTCCTGATTCTCATTTTCTGTTGGCAACTGTATGTGAGTTATTACAATAGTCAAAACATGGCCAATATTTTTCTACAAGGAACACTGCCGTATTGGGATCTCACGCCAGAACATGCCGAGCGCAATTGGGAAAGTCTTTGGAATGTATTGATGCCCCAGGTATTTAATGGTATCACCATTTACCTCATTGGGATTCTTGGATTGGTCTTAGTGTTAAATTACAAGAAATTGCACCAACATCTCTTCAGTGTCGCCGTTTTTACCGCTCTTGGGATACTTTCCTATTTTATCTTATTCTTTTCGGTTTTTGACGTACACGATTATTATTTGATCAATCTTACCGTCATCGTTCCTATTATCTTCATGCTCGTTCTTGCATTTTTAAAAAGCGACTACACCGAATTATTTCATTCAAAAAAAGTAAAACTCGTAGCGGCAGTGCTTCTTTTTAGCGGTATTTACTACGCTGCAGTGCATACTCGAATTAAGTACGATGCGGGCAATAGCTGGGTAAAAAGTTCCTTCCTGCTTACGAAGGAGAGAAAAGGATTTTGGGAATTCAGCCATTGGTGGTACAAAGAAACGTTCATGGACCTGGAAACACTGGATCCGTATCTGACTTCCATAGGCTGCGATCGAAGTAAAAAAGTAGTGTCGATTCCTGATCAAAGTATCAACATTTCGCTTTATTTGATAAATCGAAGAGGATATACCGATTTCGGAGACAACCAATTTGTGAAAGGCGAAAGAATAGAGAAAGCCAAAGAATGGGGAGCAGAATATTTGATACTAAACGATCGTCGACTTTTGGACTCTGCCTACCTTCAACCCTTCCTCAAAAATAAAGTGGGTGAAACCAAGCACGTCTGCATTTACCGATTGTAGTTGCGGGAAATTTATCTGAGATTATTCTTCCAACAACACTTCCATGTCGTGCATCAATTTGTCTACTTCTTTGGGATTGGTTCCGTCGTAATACCCTCGGATGCGCAACTCGCGATCTACCAAAACAAAATTGTTGGTGTGAATAAAATCGCTCCCAGCGTCACCCAAATTTCGAGCTTCAGCCGGTTTTAGAACAAAGTACGATTTTCGCGCCAATTCGTATAACGCCTCTTTCGTTCCTGTGAGAAAATGCCAATTGTTACCGCTCGCGTGGTGTTTATCCGCATACCATTTCATGCGTTGGATGGTGTCATTTTGGGGATCTACTGTGAAGCTCAACAATTTGACGTCGCTATTGTTCTTGAATTTTTTGTGGACACGTTGCATTTGAACGTTCATCACAGGGCAAATCGACTGGCAATGCGTGAAAAAATACTCCGCGACATGAATTTTCCCTTTGACTTCTTCCTGAGTAATCGTTTTTCCGTAATGATTCTTCAACACAAAATCACCAATATGATGACCATATCCTATGCGAAGTAGCTCTGGATCCACCATTTCTTCATTCAAATCAACAGGGTTGTATACCGGCAACTTTTCGGGCGTATCTGTAAGAATATAATAAGTGATCGAAACCCCAACGATAAAAAATACGACTAAAAAAACGAGTTTATACATACCACAAATTTACGGGTTCTAAAATGATTGCTAATTTTATTCGAAAAGAATTTCAGGCTATGATAAACACCGCACTCTTAAACACGATTTGTACGACCCCAGGAGCTCCAGGTTTTGAGCAAAAAATCCGCGCATTGGTACTCGAAGAAATCAAAGGACTTGTTGACGAAGTAGAAGTCGATAACATGGGTAATGTCTACGCAATCAAACGTGGAAAAGGCGACAAACGCGTCATGGTGGGTGCGCACATGGATGAAATCGGATTTATCGTTACTCATATCGACGACAATGGTTTTATTCGCTTTCATACCCTGGGAGGATTTGACCCGAAAACATTGACGGCACAGCGCGTGATTATTCATGGAAGTGAAGATGTTATTGGTGTGATGGCCTCAAAACCAATTCACGTAATGTCTGCTGATGAACGCAATAAAGTAGCGAAACTCAGCGATTATTTTATCGACACAGGATTGTCTGCTGACGAGGTGAAACAACGCGTAAAAATTGGCGATTCGATTACAAGAGAACGGGAATTCATCGAAATGGGAAATTGCGTGAACGGAAAATCTTTGGACAACCGTTTGGCCGTATTTATTTTGATCGAAACTCTTCGCAATCTCAAAGGAAAGGAAATTCCTTTCGATTTGTACGGTGTTTTCACGGTTCAAGAAGAAGTGGGGATTCGCGGTGCAAACGTATCGTCCTTGCGAATTCAACCAGATTTTGGATTTGGTTTGGACACCACAATCGCCTTTGATTTACCCGGAGCATCCGCTCACGAAAAAATTACCGAACTAGGAAAAGGTACTGCTATTAAAATCATGGATGCTTCTACGATTTGTGATTACCGCATGGTACAATTTATGAAAAACACCGCGGACAAGCACAAAATCAAATGGCAACCGGAAATCCTCACGGCTGGAGGAACGGACACGGCTGGAATTCAACGCATGACAGAAGGTGGCTCCATTGCAGGTGCCGTCTCCATTCCTACACGTCACTTGCATCAGGTGATTGAAATGGCGCACAAAGACGATATTCAAGGAAGCATCGACTTGTTGACAGCTTGTATTTCGGAGATTGATCAACATGATTGGAAGTTTTAGGTGAAAAAATCAATTGACCACATAGACAAAGTAACCCATCGTTGGTCATTTTGGGATTTCCTTTTCGTACCAATCGAACTTCTAGGTAACCTCATTAGCCCTTTTCTTTAATTCGGGTACTTTTCGTCTGGCATACTTTTGGATATTCGTTCATCGAACATAAATCTCCATGTTATGAAAATCCAAGCACTTGTCATCGTCCTATGTTTTGTTGGAAGCGTTCACGCACAGACAGAAACGCGCACGGAAAAGAAATTCCAACGTTTTGAAAACGGCGAATTGGTCGAAGACAACTATTATCTTGAAGAGAACGGTCGTGTTATCGAAGGACAAGATTTTGAAATGCCTGAAATGGACCAGATGCAGACGGACATGGACGTGAAAATGGCGGAAATGCAACAACGTATGGCAGAAATGAATCGTCGCATGGAAGAAATGAAGCGCCGTTCCATTAAAATGCAGGAAGAAATGGAATTAAAAATGTATGAGCAAAAAATGCCTCAATTAAATAAATCAGAAACTCCAAGTTCGGTAGGAACCACGTATCGATTGTAAACCTATTTGCTTAGTACCTTCGGAATTCTGAAATAATCCGAATCGGCTTTTGGTGCATTTTTCAAGGCTTCTTTTTGCGTTATCGTTTCTTTAGCAATATCCTCACGCAAATGATTGATCTCCTTGGTCATAAAAATCAACGGTTCCACATTTTCCGTATCGACTTCCTGCAATTTTTCCATGAAGTTGATAATGCGATTCATGTCATCCATGATCGCCGTTTTTCGCTCCCCTTCAAATTCAAGACGGGCCAAATGCGCAATGTGAT
>JBNKGN010000349.1:0-3583 GCA_050289845.1 Crocinitomicaceae bacterium
CCATCGAAATTGTCTCAGGTGAATTCCGCTATTTCACATTCTATAACAACGCACGCATCAACCAGAATGGCTTTAATGCCGATTATTTTGACGACTACTATAGCGATGAAAACGACACGAATTATTACGCTCCTTACATGTTTGTGAATCACAGTTGGCAGTTCGGTCGCGGTTTAGATTATGAGAATTCTTCGTCAAAATTACAGAGCAATTATGCCTTTCAATATGCTGTAGGTGCAGATTACCTACTTGGGAACTCTCCTTTTGCTCTTGGGTATGATTTTGGACTCAATTATCGCAGACTTAACTACGACAATGTTGACTTCTTCGATTCATCTATTGTGTATGATGCTCAGTATTTCAATTCCCTGGACCTGACGATTGCTGGAACCGCTTCTATCTACATCAAAGAGCGAAGATTTCTGTCCTTTGGAGTAAAATACAGTCTACCAATGTTTGCGCGAATGACGAAATTCTCGGGCGATGACAAAATCATCACAAAACGACTTCACAGTTTTAACGATGTGAGTTTGTGGGGATCGATCGGTTATTTTTGGGGCTTTATTTACGCGGAATATCAATTTGCTTCCATTCTTTCTGCGCCGTACGAAAATGCTCCTGCTTTAACGCTAGGCATCCGCTTTAACCTTCCCTACGAGTGGTAAGCGTCGTCAATTGTTAATTTTCCGAAGATTCTTTTTGCAATTCTTTAACGTATTTTGGAATTTGATTCCATCGATATCATTGAAAATCATGTAGTTTTGCAAACCATAAACAGCACAACAATGAACAAGTTTTTGATTTTCTTACTCGCAATCCTTCCATTAACGGCCACTGCAACCAAAAACCCTGATGGAGAGAATGATTCCACAAGCGTAGAAGGGACTCCAAGCGTATCCTATTTTGATACTGCTGAAGTGTACAATCAAGACTGGAACAACGAAGTTACCTTTAGCTATCCTCCTGCGAATTACAGTCCAAAAGGCTTCATACAACTCACAGATTCGATCATTGGCTACGCATTCCCAGTTGAAAAAGAGACGACATCTGGCTTTGGAGGACGTCGTCATTCTTACCACAAAGGGATTGATATTCCGTTGGCTGTTGGAGACGATGTGGTTGCGGCTTTTGGTGGAAAAGTACGCTATGCGAAATGGAACTCTGGTGGTTACGGAAATCTTGTAATTGTTCGTCACCCGAATGGATTGGAAACGTATTACGCGCATTTGTCGAAAATCAAAGTGAAACCAAATCAAATCGTTCGCGCTGGTGAATTGTTGGGATTGGGTGGATCAACAGGTCGTTCATACTCTCCGCATTTGCATTTCGAAACGCGTTACCATCATGTGGCTTTCGATCCTCGCCATATTTTTGATTTGGAAAACTATTGTCTGAAAACGGAAACAGTGGATTTAGAAGGATTGATTACGAACGGGAAAGGAACCATTTCGAAAGAAGCTACTACGGATGAAGCAGACGATCACGATCACGAATTTACATCCGAAGTAACAGCAAAACCAACAACAGCAGTAGCATCGAATACAAACGCGGTTCAGTATTCCGTAAAATCAGGGGATTCACTTTCTAAAATTGCGGGTAAATACGGAACTTCGGTGGACGCTCTTTGTCGCTTAAATGGTTTGACGCGTAGTTCTGTTCTTCAAATTGGACAGCGCATTCGCATAAAATAAATCAAGAGATTCTGCAAGGAATTCAAAGAAAAAGCGTCGAATATAATGTTAGAGTATACGCTTTAATGGAACTAGAAAATAAGAAAGGCAGCGAAATCGTTGCCTTTTGTCGTTTTATGCGCTACTCGAACAATTCCAAATAAGCTTCTTTCGAGATAATATCGACCATAGTGGAAGTGTATTCATATCCATCTGAAGTCATAGAAAATCGGTACAAACCAACGCCTTCCAAATCCCAATAGCTAAGATCGAATTCTTTTGACGCATCGCCGCGATAACTGGTACTCTTCCCATTTAAAATCGCATATTTTTTAGCAGAATGAAATGGTTTTACTAACTGACCAGTTCCATTAAAACGCAATTCCGATTCAAATGCTCTTGGTTCAACCTTTTGTTTTTCGGCCAAATTTTTCGATATTTTTCGATCGAAATGCGTTACCTCGTTCACCTTCCAATTCCAAGACAAGAATTTCTTGGTTCCCGAGTTTTCATAGGCTACCCAGCCATCATTTCCGTAGAAATACGACGCTTCGTAATAAAGCCCGTCCTTACGAATTCTTACCACAGCAGAATCCA
This sequence comes from Crocinitomicaceae bacterium, assembly GCA_050289845.1. Classification (GTDB taxonomy): domain Bacteria; phylum Bacteroidota; class Bacteroidia; order Flavobacteriales_D; family Crocinitomicaceae; genus UBA4466. The sequence continues at coordinate 2,268 of JBNKGN010000349.1, forward strand.
CGGCAATTACGGTGTCCGTATAATGCTGGTACTCTACAAAAACCAATTGATCATTTCCGATTCGTTCAACGCGCTTCGAACTCAGATCAAACATCGATTCTTGCCCCTCCATGGTTAATTCATCTTCGAAAACATAATACCGTGTCTTCCCGTCAAAGGCGGTCGGAAAATAAAACGCTTTCATGTCGATGGTTTCTATCTGAGCTAATTGTTGCCTCGGACCTTTTCCAGAATCACCGCAACCCAATAATACGACAGCAAATCCTGCGAATGCAACGAGAATTAAGTAATTTCTCATATTAAGGGAATTTAGGGAATTTACTGAAATCGCGTTGGCGCTTCTCCAAAAATGCGTTCCGTCCTTCTTCTGCTTCGTCGGTTCCATACGCAAGGCGAGTTGCTTCTCCTGCGTATACTTGTTGACCGATCAATCCATCGTCGATCATATTAAATCCAAACTTGAGCATTTTGATTGCCGTTGGGCTTTTACTCATAATTTCTTGCGCCCACTCGTATCCCGTTTGATCAAGTTCATCGTGAGGAACAACTGCATTCACCATTCCCATATCATACGCTTCTTGCGCGGAATAATCACGACCTAAGAAGAAAATCTCTCTTGCCCGCTTCTGCCCTACTTGACGCGCTAAATATGCCGAACCAAAACCTCCATCAAAAGAAGCTACGTCCGCATCCGTTTGTTTGAAAATCGCGTGTTCTTTACTTGCAATCGTCATATCACAAACAACGTGCAGCGAATGACCACCACCTACAGCCCAACCAGGTACGAGGGCAATCACCACCTTATTCATAAAGCGGATTTGTCGTTGTACATCCAGAATATTGAACTTATTGACACCATCCAAACCAGCATAACCTCTTTTCGCACGCACGCGTTGATCACCACCAGAACAAAATGCCCAGCCACCGTCTTTCGGCGAAGGTCCTTCACCAGTGATCAGAACCACGCCAATTTCTTGACTTTCGTGACTAATAATTAATGCTTCCAGAAGTTCGTCAACCGTTTTTGGACGAAAGGCATTGCGACATTCCGGTCGGTTAAACGCGATCCGTGCTACGCCATCTGCGACTTTAAAGGTGATGTCTTCGTATTCTTTATATGTTTTCCAGTGGATTTCACTCATGGTACTTTTTTTATCAAAAATAAGGGGAATTTTGAAGAATCGAAGTAAGAAGGGTACCTAATCCCAAGATTGAAGCAAACGACTACTTTTTAAGCTTTACGAAGCAATTTCTTCGCGATTCCCTTGAGAAAATGAACGGTACTTATACGATGTAATTTTTCGCCACGTACAAGC
>JBNKGN010000350.1:0-3583 GCA_050289845.1 Crocinitomicaceae bacterium
TACGACGCGTAGTTTGAGTGAACGAGACGATCGCATCTTGTCTCCTCGCGACTTCGGGACTGTTCGTCATCACCTCAACGAAATCCAATCGGGTGGAACAATTGCACGAGCAGCGAAAACCCTCAAAAAAGTGGTTCAAGGGCAAGGAACCGAACCCCAAACGAATGTCGTTGCTGCCAATGTTGCCGTAGCACTTCAAATACTTGAGCATCGAGCCACATTAGACGATGCCTTTGCAGAAGCCCATCAATTTATTCGCAGCGGACAAACTGCCAAACATTTTAATATACACTAATATGAAAACGATTTTAGACACCATTGCACAAAGTAAACGTCAAGAAATTGCGCAATTAAAGAAGCAGTATACCTTATCCGATTTTGAGAAAATGCCCGGATTTGTGCAACCCACTCGCTCCTTGTCTGCAGCTATTCGAAGCACAACATTTGGGATCATCGCAGAATTCAAACGACGTTCACCGAGCGCTGGAAATATCAACGCATCTGTGTCTCCTGAGACACAAGCACTACGCTACGAAACTGCGGGTGCAGTGGCCATTTCTTGTTTGACAGATTCCCCTTTTTTCGGTGGTTCATTGGACGATTTGACCGCAATTAAAAACACCGTTCAGCTACCCGTTTTACGAAAAGACTTTATTCTTGACGAAATACAATTGTTCGAAGCACGGGCATTTGGAGCCGATGCGGTTTTATTAATCTCTGAGTTGCTAGAACCAGAACATGCTGCACAATTGACAATCATCGCGCAAAGTTTGGACTTGGAAGTATTGATGGAGGCACACGACAGAAAGCACCTAGCGCAAATTCCCGATCAAGTCGATGTCATTGGCATTAACAATCGTGATTTGCATGTACAACAAACAGACCTGCGAACTTCCTTCGATTTGTTCGATTTCATTCCAAAAGCGCAATTATGCATTTCTGAGTCGGGAATTCGAACCCATTTGGAATTACTCGAATTAGAGAAAACAGGATTTCATGGAGCATTGATTGGAGAAACATTGATGCAGTCTGCGAATCCATCCCAATTTATTCACGGATCTAAAACGAAAGCGTCATGCTTGTAAAAATTTGCGGAATCACGACCGAAGCACAGGCGCGGGAAATTTCTGTTTTTTCCGATTTCATTGGCTACATTTTTTATCCTAAATCCCCACGGAATACCTCTATTGCTTTCCCATCAATGCATGCGAAAAAAACGGGGGTATTTGTCAATGCGACATTATCCGAAGTCATCCACATCGCGCAATTGGAAAAACTCCAAGCCGTTCAACTACACGGACAGGAATCTCCCGACTATTGCGCAGCACTTCAATCACAATTAACAGTGATCAAAAGTTTTGGTATACATGAAGACTTCGACTTTTCGGTTTTAGAGAAATACGCCTCGTATGTCGATTATTTTCTCTTTGACACCTATACATTACTTCACGGCGGGTCTGGTCGGTCATTTAATTGGTCGCTTCTCCAGCGATATCAACTTGACATTCCTTTTTTTCTTAGCGGTGGACTGCGCCCAGACTCGCTCGAAGTATTGCAACAATTCAAACATCCCCAATGGATCGGAATTGATCTTAACAGCGGATTTGAAACACAACCTGGAATTAAAAATATAGAACACATAAAATCCTTCATAGATGCCTTCAACGTTTAACTATCAGCAACCCGATACACTTGGATTTTACGGTGCATTTGGTGGCGCTTTTATCCCTGAATTACTTCATCCCTCCGTCGCCGAACTGCATCAAGCATATCTCCAATTTTGTCAAACAAAAGCATTTCGATCAGAATTTGAACAATTACTTCGCGACTATGTTGGACGACCGACACCGCTCTATTATTCCGACTATTTGAGTTGTCGATACAACGCAAAAATTTACTTGAAGCGCGAAGATTTGAACCACACAGGAGCTCACAAAATAAACAATGCACTGGGACAGGCACTTCTTGCAAAACACATGGGAAAGAAACGCATTATCGCAGAAACGGGTGCAGGACAGCACGGCGTCGCAACGGCCACTGCTTGTGCATTACTTGGATTGGAATGTCTGGTGTTTATGGGAGAAAAAGACATGGCGCGACAAGCACCAAACGTACAACGAATGGAAATGTTGGGCGCCCAAGTTATCCCAGCGACGAGTGGGAGTAAAACATTGAAAGATGCTACGAACGAAGCGATTCGTTACTGGATCAATCATGTAGACGCGTACTATTTGATTGGAAGCGTTGTTGGTCCGCATCCTTATCCGCAAATGGTCGCCGATTTTCAGTCGGTGATTAGTCAAGAAACAGCCCATCAATTGAATGAGAAAGAAGGGAAATCGCATCCAGATACGGTGATTGCATGTGTTGGAGGCGGAAGCAATGCTGCTGGTGCTTTTCACGCATTTTATCCCACAAACACGCGCTTAATTGCTGTCGAAGCAGGTGGTTTGGGGATTTATTCAGGGAAATCGGCGGCCACGTCAGCTCTGGGGTCACTCGGTGTGTTACACGGAAGCAAAACGATCTTAATGCAAGATGAAAACGGACAAGTTACCGAACCACATTCAATTTCAGCAGGATTGGATTACCCTGGAATTGGTCCTGAACACGCACATGCCATTCGAACGGGTAGAACTTTGGCAATTCATGTCACCGACGACGAAGCCGTACGCGCTGGATTTGAACTTACTCGCAACGAAGGAATTATTCCCGCATTGGAAAGTGCTCATGCGCTCGCGGCATTGGAACATTTGTCCATCTCAAAAAACGAAATCATTGTGATCAATCTTTCTGGTCGCGGCGACAAAGACATGCAAACCTATCATCAATACTTATGAATCCATTTATCAAAGAAAAAAAACAGCTCAGCATCTTCGTAACGGCGGGATATCCAAAAATAAATTCGCTTGGAGAACAATTGAAAACACTCGAGAAAAAGGGCGTTGATTTTATCGAAGTTGGCATTCCTTTCTCCGACCCAATGGCAGACGGACCAGTCATTCAACAAACGAGTGATATTGCTTTAAAAAACGGCATGACTACTTCCCTGATGTTTGAGCAGTTGGCAGAAGTCACCATTTCCATTCCGCTGGTGATTATGAGTTATTTCAATCCCATCCTCCGATTTGGCGTGGAACCGTTTCTAGAGAAGTGTATTTCTGTTGGAGTTCGTCATTTGATTATCCCCGACCTGAGTCTGGAAATTTATGCGTCCAACTATCGGGAACTATTTATTCAATTTGGCGTAACCCTGTGCTTCCTTGTAACTCCGAAAACGGAGCTTGCGAGAGTGGAACGGATGGCAAAATACAGTAGTGCTGGATTCATTTATTTGGTCTCTTCAAACATGACAACAGGAAATAGTTCTTCGAAAACTTCGACAGCATCTTACGAAGCGATTCGCAACACTTGCGGAGTCACATCAATGATGATTGGTTTTGGCATTCGAAATCGTACGGATGTTCACCGCGTTCATAAATATTCGGATGGGGCAATCATCGGATCGGCGTATTTGCAGGCATTGGAGGGGCGAGATGAAGCGGCGTTTTTGGAAGCGTTACTGCGGGAATGAAACGACATG
>JBNKGN010000351.1:0-3579 GCA_050289845.1 Crocinitomicaceae bacterium
ATCGGAGTCAGAATAGAAGAAATGCAGGTAAAATGTAGATAGACTCCACAGCAATACCGCTTCATCTTCTTCTGGTAGGTCCAAGCCAATCAAATGGATTTTTTTCAGTTTTCCAATCAATAGGTTTTCAAAATACAAGACACTTTTTTTCAAGGGGCTTCGGAAAAGACGGTCGATTTTCCGTAAGCCAACGATCAGGTATTTTTGACACACCGAAGGAGCAAAAACAATCTCCCACAATTTAAAACTTGTATAATGCTTCGATTGAGCGAGAGAATGAAATAGAAAGGTGGTAGCCGATCTTGGTGCAGAAACAATGAATACGGGCTTTCGAATGGATTGCCGCAAAAAAAAGGGAAACAACACGAAGTCTAACAACAAGAAACTTTGATTGATCACGAAAATGAGCAAAAAAAACGGGAGTCCGAATAGAACAACCCCCACTCTTTTCCAGTTGAACCAGCGCATGTTGTTTCTTCGCAAGGAAAAAACACCAAAAACCATTTGAAAAAACAAACGAAACGTCATGTTGTGACTTGACTTTTTTGTGCTAAAGTTTTAAAAGAAATCAAACGTTTGGATTCTTCATCCCACAACACCGCGTTGAAATGTTGAAGCATATTTTTAAGATAAATGGGTGAAATATCCAGGTGCTTGTTTGCTTCTTCTGTGGCTTCGTATAGATGATACGATGGAATTTTGGTGTTCAAATGATGGATGTGATGACAGCCCACATTTCCCGTCACCCAACGCATGATTTTACCTACCACCAAATGCGAAGAGCCATGAATAGAAGCGTTGTACAAATCCCAATTTTCTTCCGTTTCCCATAGCGTGTTTTCGTAATTGTGTTGCAAGTAAAAAAAGATGGAAGCGAGTACATTAAACAAATAATAGGGCACTAAATACACCATCACAAAAGCGAAAAAGAGATCATTTACAATGATAAAATACAGGATGCCTCCATAGATTAGGTCGTGCAGCAGGATGGACGCGCAAATTTTAAGTCCGAGCATTGGAAATGGAATCCGTGGTGCCAACATCCAAATGAAAGGCGTTAATCCCAACCGCATAAATTTAGAACGAATAAAACGATAGGCCAAACGCGTTTTTTGGGAGGCTGCTTCATATTCTTTCACTGTCATCGTCCAAAGTTCGGGATTGTTTTTGCGAAGGTTTAAGTTTCCCAACATACCGTGATGTGTGTCGTGAATGTAATTCCACAAAGGACTTGGTAACATACTAAAGACCCCCAAAACAGCACAAGCAATGCGGTTGTGCGATCGTTTATTAAAGAAACTGTAGTGTCCCGTATCGTGCTCCAAAACGAAAAAACGGCAAAATAACGCGCCGATGGGCAACCAAAACAAAACAGACAACCATGGCGAAATGGAAAAACAAACCGCACTTGCTGCTAACAGGGAAACATGGAGTAGGATGGTAAAAACAACAATCCCTAATGATTTCTGATCGTTAGAAACCTCGTATTTACGAAGAGTGGAAATTATTACCTGACGTGAATCCATTTGTTGAAAACGCATTTTTTTATCGAGAGGTGGCTCCAAATCGATACGTTAGCAATAAGCGAAATCGAAAACGGTTTCTATCTCCATATGTGAATTTGGGCTTTGCATCATAAACGAGTTGGTAGGGGCCACCATTGTAGGAAGTGTACACTTTATCGTTCTTTTGAGGCTCCCCTTGTATTTTCGATGCGTATCCTGCTTCTAAACTCATACCTAAAGCTTTACCCATATGGACATCCAATCCTACCAAAAATTCGTAGTTGAAGAAAAAGTGTTCGTTGTGCGAAATTAACTCGTAATCGGTATTCGTTTCCCAATAAATGAAGGTTTGGGAGTTGCTCCAGTAACTTACCGTATCGCTTCGGTCGTATCGTTCAACTGCATAGCGATCGGTTACACCAAGAATAAGCGAGGGACTTACATACATCGAAAGAAGGTGATCATCCTTTTTGAAAGGGTATATTTTTGGCTGAATTCCTATTTGACCAACAAGATGTTGCGCTTGTCTTCGCATATTATCTTCTGGTACGGGAGGATTGTCTACACCTGAATACGTGGTGTTCGAATAGTAGTAATATGTCAAAGGATACGCGTTGTTAACACCGATCGTGTAATTATTAAAAATACCAAAGGTTATGGGTGTTTTTATTGAAAAGTAATCGTTAACAGTGTATTCAGGTTCTATGCTCATACGACTGTTCAAAGCACCGAAATTAAATAATGCAGTCAAATTGGAAGATACCGACCATGGACCGTAATCGTATCGAGTCGTTATTTTTGGGTTGGCTTGAAGTACAGAAGGGAGTTTTTCACGATAACTGTTTGTCGTCACATCGTCATTCTCATGTGTGAGCACTGAATGCAAGCGATACGACTCCAGAGAAGCAATAGAAGCGACGACTGTTTGCCCTTCGAATTCATACGTGATTAATCCTACGGTTTCGTCCAAATCTAAAATTTTGACAGGGACGATACTTCCGTCTTTTTTTACAAGCGTATCTTGTCCGAAGCTGTCCATTGACAGACAGAGCATGAGTATAAATACTAAGGATTTCATATTATTCTGCAATTTGCGAGTATTGTGAAAAGAAAGCGTCGTACAGCTCTCTTGAGTAAATAGATAAACCGCCGTCAACATTAATTTTAGATAGTGCTTTGCGATCCAGTTTTCCTTCAAATTCTTTTTGAGGCAAATAATATCCCTTACTGTGTAAGAAGAGGGTTCGTTCCATCCCTTCAACGAGTGCGATCCCAGAAAACTGAACACTTGTAGAATCTCCAGGGTGCAAATGCTGCATGTAGTGAGCATCGTCTGCAGCCAATGCCTCCGTATCATCTCTTTCTCCCGACCCAAGTGCTGAGGTAGGAGCGAGGTGCTGGACATTTAATTCGGATGCTGGTGTTGTGTCCAAAGCAAGGTAATCCACATCCCAAAACAAAAATCCAGATTGAAGACGCACTTCTACGGTTGTATCGGTGAGATATTCTGCCTTCAAAGGAACCGTGATAGAGTTGTAGTTAATATCACCTACGAGGTTCAACTCTTCCACATCAATCCAAACGCCATTTTGTTTCACTGAAACTGTTAGAGGGATTCCGATTCGTTTCATGTTTTCGTAAACTTCTTCTTTCGATTTTTTGTGGTTGTGCTTCACCCAGTTGTCATAGTACTTCCCGAACAATTTTGAAAACTCATTATAGACCAAACCGCCCCATTGATTGTTTTTTGTGCGGAGGACGAGTTTTGCGTTTTCACGATTTTCAGGAGTGCTGAATCGGGCGTAAATACGATTCATTTCGTCCGTACTTTTGTTGTCGAAACGGTGTCCTTTATCATCAGCGTGTAGGAGTAACTCCCGCACGTCATTCTCCGAATTGTCCGTAACGGACAGCGGGGATTGCGCATTTTTGATTGCGTACACATTTCCCGCTTGATCCATCGAAATGGTTTCATTTTTATCATGATTCACCACGATCAACTCGAGAAGGTTGGTGAATTGATGCTCGTTTTCTTCGTTTCGAATCAGAATGTTGTATGAATCGGACTTTGGAA
>JBNKGN010000352.1:0-3574 GCA_050289845.1 Crocinitomicaceae bacterium
CTGTTTTTGGAACCGGCTGTTGATCTGGTACAACTTCAGCGGTCGGCTCTTCCCCACAAGCAGCGAGGAATAAGAATGGAAGTATAAAATATAGATGGCGCATTAAAGTCATAATTCAAATTCTTTCAAAAGTTACGGAAATACGCGCAATGCTTGCTGAATGGAACGCTCAAAAGACTGGGAATTCAATCCCGTCTCAATTCCTTTCGTGTCAAACCACAATTTCATTACTTCTGTGGGCATATTTCCCGTCAAATCATCCTTAGCCATTGGGCACCCACCAAATCCCTTGATCGCGCCATCGAAACGTCGACATCCTGCCCCGTAGGCAGCAGACACCAATCCAGAAGCGTTTTCAGGAATTGTATGTAAATGCGCTCCAAACTCCACATTCGGCAAGGCATTAATGAGTGTTGAGAACAAATCGGATACACTTTCTGTGCTGGCAACACCAATCGTATCCGAAAGTGCCATTATTTTAATGTCAAGATCGCGGTACAAGCGTTCGCTCCATTTCGCGACAATATCAGGATGCCATTCTTCACCATAAGGATTTCCGAAGCCCATAGACAAATACAAAACGACTTCTTTGTTCGCTTTTGTCGCAATTTCCTGAATCGCCTCCACCCGATGCAATGACTCCTCTATTGTTGCATTTGTATTTCGTTTCTGAAACTCTTCAGAGACAGAGAAAGGATATCCAAGGTAGTGAATTCGCTCGAAATTAGCAGCATCATTTGCCCCACGTTCATTGGCGATGATAGCCAACAACTTACTTTCAGAAGCATTCAATCCTTCCAAAACTTCTGCAGAATCGCGCATCTGGGGAATGGCTTTGGGCGAAACAAAACTTCCAAAATCAATGGTATCAAAACCACACTCCAACAATCCATTGATGTACTCAATTTTTGTCGCTGTAGGAATAAAATCGTGGAGTCCTTGCATGGCATCGCGTGGACATTCGATCAATTTTAGATTTTTCATACTTAAAAATACCAATAATCCACTTAGGCTCTTTCGAGAATCGCTTGATTAATGTCTTTCACCAATTTAGGTCCCTCGTAGATAAATCCTGTATAGAGTTGAATCAAGTCAGCTCCGGCATCCAATTTCTCCAAAGCATCTGCCGCAGAGTGAATGCCTCCAACACCAATAATCGGAAAGGATTTGTTGGATTTCTCGGACAAATAGCGAATAACTTCTGTAGATCGTGCGCGTACTGGTTTGCCCGAAAGTCCCCCAGCACCGATTTCCGATACTTTCTCTTCATCCGTTTTGAGATTCTCGCGACTAATCGTTGTATTCGTAGCGATCACCCCGTCCAGATGCACCGCTTTGACGATATCGATAATGTCGTCCAATTGTTCATCGGTTAAATCTGGGGCAATCTTGAGTAGAATCGGTTTTCGCGTTGGTTTTGCGGCATTCAACTCCTGCAATGTTGCCAATAACGCCGTTAAAGGCTCTTTCTCCTGAAGTTCACGAAGATTGGGAGTGTTTGGGGAAGAAACGTTCACCACAAAATAATCCACGTAATCATACAACGCATGAAACGATTTCACATAATCATCTGTTGCATTTTCGTTTGGGGTAATTTTATTTTTTCCAATGTTCCCACCAATGATCAGTTGCGTTTTACGCTGCTTCAAATTCTCGACTGCGTTGGCAACACCGAGATTGTTGAATCCCATGCGATTAATTATCGCCTCGTCCTCCTTCAAGCGAAACAAGCGCGGTTTGTCATTTCCAGGCTGTCCTTCTGGGGTAACGGTACCGATCTCAATAAATCCAAATCCGCAATACGCCAAATCGTTGTACATGGATGCATTTTTGTCAAACCCGGCCGCTAATCCCACGGGATTTTCGAAAGTAATGCCAAAAACGGTTCGTTTCAACCGATCATCTTTAACACGGTACAAGCGATTCCAAAGTGCTTTCATCCCTGGGAATAAGAGCATGACATGGATCAATTTGACCGTGGTGTAGTGAATTTTTTCGGGATCGAATTTAAACAGAATGGATCGGACTAATTTGAACATAAGAAACGTTTCGGTAAAGGTATAAACGACAAAGAGGTGACCGAAGCCACCTCTCTACTATCTTTCAAAAAAATATTAACAATTTAGAACTTGTAGCGTCCGTTCCAACGGTTCATTCTACGAGCTTTTGCATAATCTTTATATGTAATGTTACGAGCAACAACAATGTTTACGTAGTAATACGCATCTTTTTGGTTGTCTCCACGCTGTTGACCGGCACCAAACCATGCTGTATTTTGCTGACTAGGATTTGACAAAAATGCTGCGTCTTCTCCTACTTGCGCCGCCAAAATATCACGATCGTAATAGCTTCCACTAACATCATCAATGTAATCAGAGAACGTTTTCACGTATGTTGCTTCGATACCTATTCTCCACATACGTCCAATTCCCATGCGGGCTCCGATACCAAAAGGAATAGTAGCCGTAACGCCCAATGGTTTCGTTGGACCACCGTCCAAACCTTGTCCTTCGGTAGACAACGGACGTAAAGCAACCCAACTTCCTTTGTATTGTGCTTTTGGATTGAAGTAGCTAATGCCAGCACCTGTGAATAAATAAACTTGTTCGTTGTGGTTCCCCATTTTCTTACTGTGACCACCGAGACCGTAACGATGTCCAAATTTCTCATTTGCCAAAACGATTACTTCAATGCGTTGTTGCACTTCAAAAATCATTGAACGGAAATGCAAATTGCGGGACTCACGAACAATTTCTTGTGTTTCTGCATCATTTCCACGAACCATTCCGATATTCAAAGAGGTGGTCGTCGCCCAATACGGGTGAAAACGGTAACGATATCCCAGCATTCCGCCAAGGCTTGTAGATGCCCAATCGATATCGACCAAGCTGTAGTCTGTCCCTATTTGGTTTCTTCCTCCAAGATCTCCAGTAAACTGAGTCCCTCCGAATCCGATCATTACTTCCTTTTTGTTCAGCGCCCAGTTACTTTGGGTATTAAAGTTGGTATGCTGTGCAAATGAAAGACTTGCAGACGACAGTAGTAGTATTAGACAAGATAATTTTCTCATTCCAGTCATAGTTTTGGGTTTCCCCATAATATTATAGCACGAAAATCTGAATGTTTTTGGTACTATACAATATCTTCTTTAACAATTTATTAAATGCGCCGTGTTGATGATCAAATCACGTCGCACACCGATATTAAGACGTAAAAAAAATCAAAGCGTTGTTGTGAGGCTAAAATCTTTCAAACGAACCCAGTTATCATCGCGGTCCCGACCTTCTATTTTGGTAAAGAAAATTTCAAGATTATTCCCACAATCGCGGATTTCCTGACACAACTCCAGAGGAATTCTATTGCCTCGGATTCGTGCCGTTACATCACGTGCACAAGAGCGATAATGAATGGTATAATTGTAGATCAACACTCCATTTCCGACTTGAATTCCCATTGGATTGCAAAAATCGTTGAAAGCAATAGGTCCTTCCGAAACCCCTGAAATATTTGGCATATCCAATTCCACGGCAGCCACTTTTGGCTCCTCTGGTTTGACACGTGCACCTTGCGTATT
>JBNKGN010000353.1:0-3560 GCA_050289845.1 Crocinitomicaceae bacterium
TTGTTCACCAAATCAAGTTTTTGGTCGATCGCTGTTGAGGCAAATGATGTATGCTTCTGACGTCCGCTATTAATCGCTGATGCAGCATCCCGACCAATTCCGTTGTCTTCGATGATACACGTCAATCGATCGATGCCGCTTTTTTGAAACGAAATTGACAGGCGTTTTTCTCCAGCTTTGTGCAACAATCCGTGTTTAATCGAATTTTCGATGTAAGGCTGCAAGAGCATCACAGGGATTTTAATCTCATACGGATTCAAAGTCGGTTCACAAGAAATCGAATAATTCAATTGCCCATCAGAACGAAGATTTTCCAATCCCAAATAGATTTCCAATGTTTCGATTTCTTCGGATAGAGTGATTTCTTCTTGCTGGCTTTGCTCCAGGTATTTCCGCATAAGATCGGCAAAATCCGCCAGGTACTCACTGGCAATTTCCTTTTGATTGGTAAGAATAAACTCCTGGATGGTATTCAACGCATTGAACATAAAATGGGGATTCATCTGCGCTCGAAGTGCTGCAATTTTCGATTTGTAGACTTCCTTTCTCAATTGTTGCTGTTTCAACTCTAGGTAAGACTGGCGTTTCAAATGGGACAATCGATAGCGCATCACAAAGAAAATCAACAATCCAAAAGTCAAAAGCCCCAACAAAATGAACCACCATTTCTGCGTAAAGTGTTTGTCGATGGAAAACCGAATAATTTGGCTCTTTGACCGGATGCCGTCTTCGTTAATAGCCAGTACTTCAAAGGTATAATTCCCTGGAGCCAATTTTGGAAATCGAGCAAAAGCCGCATTTGCAGATGTCGTTACCCATTCTCCTCCATTCAAACGGTAAAGATATTTGCACTTGCCCAAACTCCGCATTGCCGTTGCACTGAAATTAATCGTGATGTAGTTTTCATCAAAATCGAAGTGGTATTCCTTATTCTTTAGCGGTTTTTCGAACAGCAAGAGCGATTCGATTCGAAGTACCGGTGCTATTTTATTTTCGCTTTTGAGCAAACACGGAATCTTTTGCAAATGGTTTTTTCCGACAACAATTAAGGCATTCTGATAAATATACAGATCAATGATTCGTTCTTTCAATAATCCATCGGACGCATCAAGGAGTTTTAAGGAGTTTGTTTTTAGATCGAGACGGTACACGCTGTTTTTCGTCGATAAAAAGAGTACTTCCTTCCATTCGATGATTTTTAGAATTACCGTGGGAAGTTCGAACGCATCTACAACCACACCTCCCTCTATTCGCAACAATTGCTTCTCTTGCGTTGCCACCCACACGCCTTTGGAGTGGGACTGCACGATTTGAGTGGCTAATATCCGCCGCTTTTTGTACATTACATCGACCTCCTTTTGGGACGAATACATGCGAATCCCATCAAAATAACCCACGTATAAATTTTCGGAAAGCTTCTCAAAATCGACATTATAGCTGTTTTCGCTTCGAAGTATTTTAAAGCCTTCATTGACCATCTGCCCAGGATATTCACGCGATTTTTTCGAAAAGGACCGTTTTTTAAAATTCAGCAAACGCGTACTGTTGTACGAACACGACAAGACTTCTTCATCATTGAGAAAGCGCAACTTTCGGGCACCCAATTTGATTCGATTGTTTTTTTCCAATTCCTTGAAAGTATTCGACCTGGTATCAAAATAGAAATCCGAAAAGCTAAAATACACGCATTGATCGGCTTCGTTGTATCCAATCTCGGTTCCGAAATTCACATCTTTTTTGCCAAACGAGATCGCCTTCATGTAAGGAGGAGACACCTTGTAAAAAGTCCCTTTAACATCAATTAAATAAATATTGCCATTCGCGCCTTCACACGATTTAGAAATTTCGATATCCGACAAATCAATATTGGTGATTTCTTGATTGGGAACAATCTTGATGCCGTCATTCAAGGTACAAATCCACCAATTGCCTTCGCGGTCAACGAACGTTTTCGAAATGCTGTACGCATCAAAAAATTTATGGGCATTTTTTATTTCTCCCTTTTTGTCCGTTCGGTAAATACCCGATTTGGTATCAATTTCAAATCCCTCATTGTCAAGACGAATTGCATTGATTTCGTTCAGTTGAATTTCAGTATTAGTAAAGAGTCGTTTCATCTCCCCATTGCGCAACTCAAACATTTCAAAAGTTTGATTCGACCACCAATAATACGTTACTTTTCCGTCCGAAAGTACGTCGTGTTTTGAAGAAGCGGGCGACGAAAAATCAGGGGTCTTTTTTGTCTTCGATCCTGTCGCGTAATCATAGGACCAAAGCACGGAAAATCTTTCGTTGGTGCCTGGATTCACCCCATCGTAGAACAGAAGCATTTCATTCGCACTCGTGCAGCTTTGACGCAACTGCCCCTCTTTTGCCACCTTTATTTCTACATGGGAATTTGAATTCAGTGCTTTCTTCGCGAAAACACCTTTGGTTGTTGTATAGAACAGTGCTTTATCCTCAATGTGGTATTCATCAATAAACCCTGAACCAAGGCAATCTTCAATAAAGACATGGATCTGGTTGTTTTCGATTCGAAACAATTGTCCGCTAAAATTGAGAAACCAAATATTCCCCTGCGTATCTTCCTGAATATTCGTACTTGATTTACTATAGCCTTCAATCTCATAAAACGTAAAATCAACACCATTGAACTTTACGATTCCCTCATTGGTTCCTATCCAGATATTGGCCGCCTTGTCCTGATAGACATCGTAAACAGTTTCTATTTCAAAGTCATACAATTCGTTGAAACTATAGCTATTAAAATCTTGTGCTGTTACAGAAAACAGTCTCAAAAAAAACAATAGACTAACCAGGAATCTCATGTGCATTTAGGAGCGATTAGAGCGAAACGATTTGCAGAAACTCTTCACGTTTGTCCTTTGAAATCGGAACGATGTGATCGTTTTCTAAAATGACATAATTCCCGTCTTTCTTCACGTACTGCTTCAGGAATTTGATATTGAAAATATGTGAGCGATGTGGTCGGTAAAAGCCTTGTCCGGAGTCCAAAATGTACTCGAAATGCTTCAAAGGCTTGGAGATGACCTCTTTCCCTCTGTTTACTGTATAGAATTTGGTATACATTCCGTCGGCTTCCATGTGGATAATCTCTTCTAGAGGAATGAAGAGAATACCATCGTTGACAGGGAGTCCAATTTTATTGAAGGCATTTGATTTTAGCGATTGGCGTAATTCTTCGAATTTGCGGCTTATATTCTCCTTACTTTTCGACTGTTGCACCTTCGTGATCACCTCAATGACTCTTTTGGGACGCAATGGTTTCAGGATGTAATCGATCGCATTCATTTCAAACGCTTTCAAGGCATACTGACTGTAGGCTGTGGTGAACACAATTTCGAAATCAATGCCATTTTCGTCAAAATGATTAAAAATCTCAATCCCCTGTTCGTTAGGCATTTCAATATCGAGAAAAACAATCGATGGCTTTTTACTTTTAATAATTGCCACACCTTCCTTTAAATCACCCGCTTCAGATATCGCAACAGTGTCGCTGAATTCATCATTAATAATTGTCCTCAGAAGACTTCTCGCCT
>JBNKGN010000354.1:0-3507 GCA_050289845.1 Crocinitomicaceae bacterium
TCCACTAACGAGTGAAGATTACGATGAATTCCGTCCATTCCGTGGAAACGTGTTCAAAACAAAATTGTTGAACAACGAAGGGAAAATTGAAACACGTAACCAACAAGTTCAATACGATATTCACGGTATGAAAGAATACTTGAATGAGTTTGAGCGTATCCGTTACCAACGTGTGTCTGCAAACCAGCACGACCCGAATGATACGATCATTCCACGTGGATTGGCTGCCAATGTTCAATCACGTAACAAAGTTCACCAAGGACATGCTCCAGATCCGTTTTACGTATCTCATGGAAAAGTAAAAGATTCTATCGAAATCGATTTGATCCGTCAAATCAATGATGTAGTCGACCAAGCATTGGTTTACCAAAACGAGAAACACGACATCGAAGCTTCTGCATTGATTCAGGATCGTTTGTTCGACGAGATTTTCACTGACAGCTACCGTGAAGGACCAGAAGGTGAAGAGTATGCATTCGAGATTATCTCATTGCTTCGTGAAGGATTCTCTGAATTCATCATTGACACACCAGGTAAATTGAAATACCGCAATGTAACAGAAGAAGAGAACATCGGTCGATTGAATTACCGTCGTGATGATTACGTTGATTACCTAGATGGTGATATAGAAAGCTCTATCTACTACGCGAACGATGAGCGCAAAAACGACATCAACCAAGCGACACGTGACCCTAATTTGATTATGTATCAAAGCATGCACGAAGAGTTCGACTTAGACGGAGGTCAAGTAAAACCAGGAGATAGAACTTCATGGCCAACGACATTGATTTCTGACAAATCGAAAGTGTACAAAGGAGGATCTTGGAAAGACCGTGCTTACTGGTTGGCTCCTAGTCAAAGAAGATATCTTGACGAGCACCAATCTACAGACGCTATCGGATTCCGTTGTGCAATGGATCGTGTTGGATCACCAGTAGGATTTAACTACGGTAGAAAAAAGAAAAAAAATAAATAAGCGCACCACTACACAGTAGTACGTTCATAAATAACTAAAAAGCCCTAGCGATTATCGTTAGGGCTTTTTTAATTTTACCCTATGGACGCAGCCCTCTTCTCCCCCTTCTATTCTAGCACTGGCGTTTGCACAGACACGCGCGCCATTTTCAAAGATTGTTTGTTCGTGTGTATTCAAGGCGACACCTTTGATGGCAATACATTCGCAACAAATGCAATTGAAGCAGGTGCCAAACATGTCATTGTCGACAATCCAGCCTATTTCGACGCCACATTACCTATGACACTCGTAGAAAATAGTGTCGTCTATTTACAGCAATTGGCGCATTTTCACCGCAATAAATTTGACATCCCCGTAATCGGAATCACTGGAAGCAACGGTAAAACAACTTCAAAAGAATTGATTCATGCGGTATTGCGTAAAAAATACCATGTGCTCGCAACGAAAGGTAATTTAAACAATCACCTGGGGGTACCTTTCACGCTGCTGGGATTGAATGAGACACATGAAATTGCCATAATTGAAATGGGAGCGAATCGCTTTAAGGATATCGAAGAGCTTTGTGCCATTGCCTCTCCCAATTACGGTATCATTACCAACATCGGTAAAGCACATCTGGAGGGGTTTCAGTCCTTCGAAGGCGTGTTAAAGACTAAAAAAGAATTGTACGATGCCGTGGAAATGGCAGGAGGAACACTTGTTGTTAACAATGACGACCCCGTGCTTACAGGAATCGTACCGTCAACCTTGAAAACGGTCACCTACGGAACAAGAAACGCTGATATTATCGGAGAATTGATGCGGTTGACTCCTTTCGTTGAAATGTCCTGGAAGTCGAAAGACTACACATCAGAGCCACTGGAAACGCAAATGATTGGCAAGTACAACTTTTACAACTATCTCGCGGCAGCAGCTTTTGGTCAACTTTTTCAGGTTTCCAATACAGACATTTCAGACGCGATCCGAGAATATGCACCGACAAACAATCGATCCCAAGTATTTCGAAGTGAGCGCAACACCCTAATTCTGGATTGCTACAATGCCAATCCAACAAGTATGAAATCAGCGCTAGAAAGTTTTGCGATGATCGATCACCCCAAAAAGCATTTTATCATTGGCGACATGAAAGAACTGGGCAAAGACTCCGATCAGGAACATGCTGCCATTGCTGTGCTTTGTGAGAAATTGGGGCTTTCAGGATATTCCGTTGGAGAATCATTCAAAAAAATCGTCTCCCCTGCCTTTCAAAAACAGTTTGAGAACGCCGAAACAGCGCTGCACGATTTGGAAAGTACGCCACTCTCCGATGCACTTGTCTTGTTGAAAGGATCACGAAGCATGCATCTTGAAATTCTCCAAAAAGCGCTTTAACCGAATCAAAAGTTTCAAGCAAAAAAAAGAGCCTCCAATGGAAGCTCTCTTCAAAAATTAAATTTCGATTATCCTTTCAAGACATTTCTTGAAATAACAATTTTTTGTACTTCAGAAGTTCCTTCGTAAATCTGTGTGATTTTCGCATCACGCATCATACGTTCTACGTGGTATTCTTTTACAAAACCATATCCTCCGTGAATCTGCACCGCTTCGACTGTTTGTTCCATCGCTACTTTCGATGCGTATAATTTCGCCATTGCACTTGATTGATCGTAGTTACGTCCATTATCTTTATCCAATGCAGCACGGTACACCAACATTTTTGCGGCTTCAATTTCCGTTGCCATGTCAGCAATTTTAAACGCGATTGCCTGGTGCTTGGAGATTTCTTTTCCAAATGCCTTTCGTTCTTTTGAATAAGCCACCGCCAATTCATACGCGCCACCTGCAATTCCAAGTGCTTGAGCGGCAATTCCGATACGTCCACCGGAAAGTACTTTCATGGCAAATTTGAATCCAAATCCATCTTCACCGATACGATTTTCCTTGGGAACTTTTACATCATTAAAAAGTAACGTGTGTGTATCCGAACCACGTATTCCCATTTTATCTTCTTTCGCTCCAACTACAAATCCCTCCATTCCACGCTCAATGATGAATGCGTTAATTCCGTGGTGACCTGCTTCCACATCGGTTTGTGCGATAACAAGATATACAGACGCTGAAGATCCATTGGTGATCCAGTTTTTTGTTCCATTCAACAAATAATGATCTCCCATATCAATGGCAGTCGTTTTTTGAGATGTCGCATCCGAACCTGCTTCTGGCTCCGACAAACAAAATGCTCCGATCTTTTGACCTGAGGCAAGCGGCACTAAATATTTTCTTTTTTGCTCTTCCGTACCGTATTGTTCCAATCCCCAACAAACCAGGGAATTGTTTACAGACATACAAACAGAAGTCGACGCATCCACTTTGCTAATCTCTTCCATTGCCAGAACATACGACAAAGTATCCATTCCAGATCCGCCGTATTCAGGCGACACCATCATCCCCATAAACCCTAGTTCGCCTAGCTGTTTAATTTCCTCAGCAGGAAAGCGTTGCTCGTTGTCGCGTGCAATTACTTCTTTTTTCAAAACATTTTGGGCAAAATC
>JBNKGN010000355.1:0-3490 GCA_050289845.1 Crocinitomicaceae bacterium
GGGATCCTTGCTATTGGGATGGTGGGGCTTCTCTCGAAAAAGCCGAAAACCACCAGTGAAGCCGTCGGACTTTATTCCACTGGGCGCATTCCAATTTGATGTAAAAAATGGAGAACTCTTTTTTAAAAACGAGCGAATCGAACTAACAGGAAAGGAAGCAGATCTACTTGTTGTACTCTATGATTCAATCAATACGACCGTAGAGCGCGAAACAATTCTCCGTAAAGTTTGGGGAGACGAAGGCGATTATGTCGGACGAACGCTCGATGTCTTTGTATCGAAATTGCGCAAAAAGTTGGAAGCTGACGAACGCGTAAAAATCGTCAATATCCGCGGGGTGGGTTACAAACTCATCGTGAATTTGTAAAAAATAGAGACCGCTTCTGTAACGACTTAAAGACGCTCGGTTATACAGTTAGCTATGAAAACGGTTCTTCTTTCACTTTTATTGGTTGCGCATTTTTGCGTTTTTGAAGCGGTTTCACAAGGATTGAAACAGATAATCCCTTTTGAGGATTATCGTATGTGCTACACGGGATTTACGAATTATCAGGGAGATACCATTCATCCTGCGAAATTTGAAAGTGCCTACGCTTTATACACGCATAATCGAGGCAATTCCCACCATTGTTGGGTGGTGGAAGAACGTGGGCGCTACGGACTGTTGAACGTCTACGGGGAAGTGCTTCTGCCAAGTATTTATGACACGATTTATCCTTTCGCTGATTCGTACCGAGGATTGTTCCGAGACGATTGGTTGGTAACAGTTCTCAACGAGCGTTATGGATTGATCGATTATACGGGAAGGGAACTTCTGCCGTCCAGGTATCAGGTCATTGAACCGCACGATCGCTGGGTAAAAGTCCAAAATTTAGAGGGACAGGTAGGTTTGTTGGATAGTTTACTACAGGTAGATATTCCCTTGGAATTTACCGATATTCGATACGTTGAGCAACGCGATGTTACGTTAGATACGATCGTCTATTATTCGTGTTTTCTTGCAAAGAAAAATGACAAGTTCGGATTGTTGCATAACGATCTATCGCCTATTTTGCCGTATGAATTCGAGGAGATTCAATTTGATGGGACACGGGAAGATTACAAATTGAACACACGGTATATTGTTGCGAAGAAAGATGGAAAACGCGGACTTTATACTTCAGAAGGGAAGGCAATTGTTCCACATCAATTCGACTGGATCCAAATTGTGAATGAGCGTTATTTTTTGTCAAAGTCCCCTGTGCAGACCGCATTGGCTGTTGATGGCAAACAATTTCGCTACATCAATGCAGAGACGGGAGCACTATCAGCGCGGTATGCGGAAATGCGGATGTTTGGAAGCAAAGCCATTGCAGCAACTAAAAACGGAAAATGGACGGTGATCGACACCAACGGAACGGCCATTGGATCAGGTTCGAAAGCGTGGATGGCCAACGAGGAAACACTGGACCTTCGAGATAGCATTGTGCTCGTTCATCCCAATGAGCGCAACAAGAATCAATACAATAGTTATCTCTATCACTATGGAAAGAAGCAATTTTCCAAGGAACCGTGTCATTGGTTATGGCGCATGGAATTGGAAAACGACCATTATTGCTGGAGTAGTATGAGTGATAGCATTATTATTTACGACAAGGAACTTCGTAAAGTAAAAACCATTCATAGCGAGTATGCCAGGGCAATGGAAGATCTGGAGGAA
Source organism: Crocinitomicaceae bacterium (assembly GCA_050289845.1). Taxonomy (GTDB): domain Bacteria; phylum Bacteroidota; class Bacteroidia; order Flavobacteriales_D; family Crocinitomicaceae; genus UBA4466. The sequence continues at coordinate 1,700 of JBNKGN010000355.1, forward strand.
CAAGGAATTCCGTTTATTCTGCCCGTAGTCATTTTAATCAACGAAGAAGATCTGCAGGGAGGATTTGATGCACGTGGTAACGAGGTGATTCCTCAAATATTTACGAATGTCGCAGTTGTAACGAAACCCGAAGAACATTTGAATGTGAGAGGTATTCGGGTGCCGGATTATTATGAATGCCGCAACGATACCATGACCGCCTATTATTCCCTGGATGGAACCTTGATACGCGAATTGAATTATAGCTCGATTTATCCATTTAATAACAACTTAATCATTGCTTTACAGGGCAACAAAAAATCTATTTTAGACCGTGATTATACGGTTCTTTTGGAGGGCTGTACGGATGTTTTTCAAGACCGGTTTGTGAAGGAAGATTGGTCCTACGATGCTGCGAAAAGCAGCGGTGGAAGTCCTTATACGGTGTATGCGGCGAGTAAAGGGAAACTCTATTTTTATGAAGAGAACAGGTTTGTATTGATGGATAGCACGCGCTGTCAATTTACCAATGGACTGCAATTCTACCGTAAAATGTTGATTGCCCCGAATGGATCCATTGTTTCATCGCCAGAGAACCCCGTGCAAGAGTTTGGAGGGCATTATCTTGTACAACAGGAAGATTCTCTTGCGATCCTTTCGCACAACGGGACTACAATTGAACGTTTTGGTAGCATAACGGAGATGAAAACCGAAGGAAGAACCCGCCTGTTGCTGTCGTTTAAAAATGGTTATCAAGGTTTGTACGATATCCGAAGTCACAGCTGGGTCTTCGCTCCAGAATTCCAGAAGATTCTTCCCATTCAAGGGAACCAAATACGAGCGAGGTATAGTGTGAATCGCGCAGAATTCGATCATAAATGGGTCTTTTTCAATGGAAATGGTTTGAAAGTGTCTGAGGTGGCACTCGACGGTGGGTTGAGTTCTATGCAACCTTTGAATCTGGTGCGTATCGATGGGAAATTGGGGGTGATGAGTGAAAATTTACAAATGCAATTGCCTGCCGATTACGATTATATTTCTGAGGTACGCGGCTATTGGTATTTGAGAAAGGAGAAGAAATGGTATGTTTCTAAATTTCCATTTACAGTTATTTCTGAAGGCTACGACGTTATTTCGACGCAATCTTATTCGAAAGGTTTTTTGGTCTTCAACGATGTCCGTGTGGGTGTTTTAGGAGCCGATTTCGAAGAGTTGGTTCCCCTGACGACGGAAAATGACCTCTTGAAAAATTATGATCTGGCTTCTATGTTGATCCCGACAACGCGCCAACAAGAAAATCAATTTCCCATTGTTTCGGACGATAATAAAGCCCGCTCAAAAGCGATTAACAATCAAATTATTTTGGCTGCCTCCCGTTTCATTACTACCCAAAACGATGTGATGCCTTTGGGACAACAGCATACGGAAAATCAAAATGTAAGAACTTTGAATGCCACCCAGCGGACGAAGTACACCACGCCTTGTTTTTTCAGCAATTCGTATTATTCGTGTTGGATCGAAACGAAGTCGAGCAAATGGGGGGGGAGAGACTATTCTCCACGGCAAACGAATCAATATTACAATTTCCAATGGAAGGGCGAAGCACTTGAGCGGTTAGCATTGGAAGACTTGTTTATTGGCACTGAGTACGAGACGCATTTGGACAGTTTAATCATCGATTTCCTTAACAAAAATCAATCGTACGGAATCAGTTGTGTCAACCTGGAGGAATTGCTAGAGAATGCGAAAGAACAATTTATTTTGCGACAAGAGGGCATTGCTTTTTTAGTAACGAGTAGATACCGTGAGACG